>JAUCGI010000287.1 GCA_030378035.1 Desulfobacterales bacterium HSG2 | reverse complement strand
ATAAGTTACTAGGAACTTTAAATAACGGCTGGCTGACTACAGGCCATAAGAAAAAAACTAATTAATAAAAGGAGGATATTTATGCCAACAGTTGAGCATGGTGGAAAAACTTTTACAACAGATGAAGACGGATTCATTGACGATTATACAAACTGGGCCGATGAATGGGTGCAGTATGTAAAAAATGAGGAAGGCATTGATGAGTTGAACGAAGAGCACACCAAGGTCATCACCGTTCTTCGCGAGTATTACGAGAAAAACGGAATTGCACCGATGGTCCGTGTGCTTTCAAAGGTCACAGGCTTCAAGCTGAAGCATATTTATGAACTGTTTCCCTCAGGACCCGGCAAGGGAGCATGTAAAATGGCCGGACTTCCCAAGCCGACCGGATGTGTCTAATCTGTATCGTTTTTCCGTACTTAATTAACAAAAAAGCCCTGCCTGTAAAGCGCGGGGCTTTTTTGTCTTGTATGGAGTCTGAAAATGGTTATTACTGTTAAATCTGAGGCTCAGACAGAATTAATTGACATGACGTCAAAAATACAGGAAGCGGTTCTGTCTGCCGGCATCAGCAGCGGCCTTTGCATGGTGTATGTTCCCCATACCACCGCGGCCGTTACCATCAATGAAAGCGCTGACCCGAGCGTCAGATCCGATATCATGATGGTTTTAAATAAAATTATCCCCTGGAAAGCCGATTACCGCCATTTGGAGGGAAATTCACCGGCCCATATAAAGTCAACACTTGTGGGGGCTTCGGAACTGATCGCGGTAGAGAATGGCAAACTGGTCTTAGGCACCTGGCAGGGAATATTTTTCTGTGAATTTGACGGTCCACGGACCAGAAAGGTACAGTTGTCGGTTGTCAGTTGTTAGTTGTTGGTTGTCAGTTGTCGGTTGTTGGTTGTCAGCCAGTTGTCAGTTTTCGGTTGCCAGTTGCCAGTTTGTCAGTTGTCAGTTTTCGGTTGCCAGTTGTCAGTTGTCAGTTGTCAGTTGTCGGTTGCCAGTTGTCAGTTGTCAGTTGTCGGTTGCCAGTTGCCAGTTGCCGGTTGTCGGTTGCCAGTTGTCGGTTGTCGGTTGTCAGTTGTCGGTTGCCAGTTGTCAGTTGTCGGTTGCCAGTTGTCAGTTGTCAGTTGTCGGTTGTCGGTTGTCGGTTGTCAGTTGTCAGTTGTCAGTTGTCGGTTGTCGGTTGTCAGTTGTCAGTTGTCAGTTGTCGGTTGCCAGTTGTCAGTTAAATGAATGATGAAGGATCATTCATCCTTCACAACCGGCAACCGGCAACCGGCAACCGGCAACCGGCAACCAACAACCGGCAACCGGCAACCAACAACCGGCAACCAACAACCAACAACCGGCAACCGACAACCGGCAACCGACAACCGGCAACCGGCAACCGGCAACCGGCAACCGGCAACCGGCAACCGGCAACCGGCAACCGGCAACCGGCAACCGGCAACCGGCAACCGGCAACCGGCAACCGGCAACCGGCAACCGGCAACCGGC
>JAUCGI010000070.1 GCA_030378035.1 Desulfobacterales bacterium HSG2 | reverse complement strand
AAACTTGATAAAAGCCGTCTTCCGATTTCCTGCATCGGGCCGGGTCATCAGGGGCTTCTGTGTGCTGTAATCCTTTGTGGGATTATCTTCCTGCACAAAAGTGTCCTGGGTGGCCGGAAAGTTCTCATTGGCGACACATCCGCCCGGGCTGGCATAAGTGTAATAGACTTTGATATGAGGGGCATCGGGTTCTCCCTTTTCAAGGGAACGCCACTTGGCATCGCCGGTATCCGTGCCGGTGGCAACCAGCGCGATGCCGTGATTCGGCTGATCTCCACTCAACCAGTCTTGTAACAGAGTTGTTATGTCCAGTTGCTGAACATTTCCGTCAGGTATCAGGCTTCCGAGGGCCGTGGCATCAAAATCCCCGCCCGCGCTGATCCAGGGACTGTTCCAGTTTGCGGTGTCGGTCCAGTCGGATGTAACCTGATGAACCCCCACATTATGGTTGTTCCGGCTGCCGGCCGAAGTGACATGCAGTTCAGCGGAAGCCACTGTCGCGCCCGCAGGAATGCCCGCGGTATCGAATTTGATGAAAATCCGTTTCTGTTTGAGAGATTGCGGACGTGTCATCAGGTCGCCGGTTGTGCTGTTGTCGGCGGCAACATTGCTCTCATCAATAAAGGTATCCTGAACCGCGGCCAGATTGACCACCTCGCTGGCACAGGCATAGGCGCCCTCAGTGCCTCCGGGGATTCCCGCGGCACTGCTTCCCAGATTCCATGTCAGGGGATCCGGACCGCTGGTCTGTGCCGGAACCGCGGACACAAAGGTGGTTCCCGCGGGAACAGCATCCGTGACAACGACATTGCTCAGGACATCTCCGCCCGGATAGGTGGGAATGATGGTATAGGTGAGAGTATCTCCGGGACTGGCGCTCTCCTTGTCCACTGATTTGCTGATGAGCTGCACAAAGGGAAAATCCACATCTGTGCGGTTTTCAGCTATGGCCAGCGTCACCACGGTGGGATCATTGCCCGCGACATAGCCCCCGGGTATCTCCGTATCAGCATTGTCAACATCCACAATATAGTTGCCAGGGCCAATCTCATCAAGCAGGTATCCGCCGCTGACATCAGAGATGGTCGTCTTGAACAGACGGTCCCCCGCGTCAATCTCTCCGTCGCCGTTTATATCCTGATACAGATTGACGGTGACAAAAGCAAGGGGCGCGTCCCCCTCGTCATAAACGCCGTTGGCATTCTCATCAAGGAACAACTGATCCCCGATGGAACCGGGAACCACCGCGAAAAATCCGAAATCAGCGTCATCATTGGCCCCCGTCAGATTCGGTACCGGCTGGGGATCAGGCGTTGAGTTCAGACTGGTATAGGGGGCAAAATGGGCAGCAAGGTCAGGATCATTCTGATCCGCGTCCACAATGTAGTTCAGACCCTCGGGCAAATTGGTGAAACCATAAACCCCATTGGCATTGCTGATGGTGCTCGTTATCAACGCGTCTTCCGCGTCAATTTCGCCGTTGCCATTGCTATCTTCGTAAAGATTCAGGGTGATATTGGGAATTCCGGTATCTCCCAGAGCGATGTCAAACGTGCCGTCATTGCTCTTGTCCTCAAAAAAGAGATTGCCGATGGAACCGTTCCCCCCGGGCAGATAGCCGACATTGTTCTCCAGACTTTTCTGGGTGTCATTGGCAAGGGTGATGGTAAAGGTCTCAGGTGTGGACGCGGTATAGGCATCGGGCACACCGCTGAGAATCTTCACGGGATAGGTTCCCGCGATCAGACCGTTGAAAATATAATCCCCGTTTTCATCCACGGTCGTTGTGGGGCAGTCCACGCCCGTTGTGCAGCCGCCATTGTCCAGTTCCAGCACAATGGACGCGATGTCCGGACCGATGCCTTCGTCAATAATGGTGCCGTCGGCTGCCTGGTTCTTTGTGCCGTTGTTGTTCCAGTCGTGGAAAACATTCCCGCCGATGGCCGCGCCGCCCACCGTGACAGGGGCCTCCGCGCCACTTGCAGCGGTGACAGTGCCCACCGCGGGATCCCTGTGTGTAAGGGAAAAGGTATTATAATAGGTGGCCGATGGAACATGATCACCGATTTTGGCGGTGAAGGTCAGCACCATCTGCTTGCCTGCCTCCAGAGCAATATTCACTTCGAACACAGGCTGGGCAGGATTAGTGCTGTCTGCTGAAGCTGCTGCGGTAACTGTGGCCCCGCCCGCGGTCACTTTGTCAATGGAGACAAAGGTGAAGCCTTCGGGGAGATATTCGGTAAAGGTGAGGGGGTTGCCGCTGGGGCCTGACCCGTCATTCTGAACGATAAGGGAATACTGCACATTGCTGCCCGGTGCCGCGCTGTCCGGGGTGACGGTCTTGGTCATATTCAGCAGAGGGGCAGCCCCGAGCCATACGCCGTCCGTGCTTTCAGAATAACCGCCCTGATCATTGGTGGCCGTGATGGTATTGGAAATCATGGCGCCGCTGGATGTCGCCCTCACTGTAAGGACGGCAGACCACATTTCACCCTTTGCCAGACTGGCAACGTGCCATGTCAGCGGATCCGTGGTAAGCGGCGCGGGAACCGCGCTCACCAGTTCAAGCCCGTTGGGAAGCGTATCTATAATCTCAATCCCGGTGACATCTTGTCGGCCGGTGTTCCAGTAAGCCACAGTAAAGGTGAATTCTGATCCGCTGGGTGCCGCATCCAGATTGGCATCTTTCCACATCGCGGAACAGGTGTCAATAAAGGCATGGGTGGGATCATAATATCGCCAGAGATGATCCTTGCCGCCCTGCTCACCGCCCGCGTCACCGCCGAACACATCGCCGTGCAGTTGGAAACATCCGGCCTCATCAATAAAAGGATCAAGAGGCGGTTCGTTCATGATCTTTATTTTGACATACACATATTCGGGACGGCTGGCAACGAGCATTCCCACGCTCCAGCGGATGGCGTTGGTATTGGCGGGAATGGCGCTGACTGTCACGCCCATGCCGCTGGCATCCACACCGGCATAGCCCAAAGTGGTGTCCTCGCTTCCGGGGCTGTCTTTGCCGATCATGCTTCCGGGGTACTGGATACGATTCCAGGGGCCGATGTCATTGGCCGCGTCTTTCATGCCTGCGGATGTGGGATTGGCATCCCATATTTCCTTGTCGAACTGCCACGCGTAGCCGCTCTCGGGACCGGCCACACCCGAAGCAAGACCCCAGGGCGCGTTGCCTCGGCCATTGCTGTAGTCTACGATGGGTTTGGAGGGAGAGCTGCTGCCGTAGGCCAGCAACTGCTCCGCGTCCCATTTGTTGTTGGGGAAGATCAGTTCGCCCCGGTTGTTCACGATGGAATAATTGCCGTTTGAATCATTGGCCCAGCTTTGCCATACTGTATCCGGGTCTGATGAAAAGAAAATGCCGGTATCGCCATACACGCCGGCAAGGGTTCCGAGATGACTGCCGCCCAGGGGATCCACCGCGGGGCTGGTGACACCCACCGCGTTGGGTCCCAGGGTCAGGCCTTGGAGTTCGATGGTGGAGCCGCCGCCCGCGGGGCCGTCTCCGAGAGACATGATGGATTGCCCTTTCATGGGGATCTTCTTATATCCGCCGTTGCCATCAGGCCAGACATACCCCACGTCAATAACCCGAACTCCGGCAGGGATATAATAGGTGACATAACCGCCCACACCCGTGGTCGCGCCGCTTTCCTGGGGAAGGTTCTTAATAATGATGCCCAACTCATCACCGGCATTCACCGGCTCACGGTCCGCATCCACATTGGCCTTAATCAGCTCAATGGTCTCCTGGTCGAAGAACATCCAGGCCATGCGCTGATCCACATTATGTGCCATGACACCGGGTGTCAGACACACGGAAATAAATCCGAAAACAACCAGCAGCGCCCAGGCTGCTCCGCTTGCCAATTTTTTTGTGACGATACCTTTCATTTTTTGATCCCTTCCTTTATAATTGCGGTTTAATCTTCCGCGGTTGGAACTTCCGTCAGCGGAAGTCCGCGATAAAAAAAACTGCATAAAGCAGAATGGATTTCGCTTTGCTCCACCCACATCCCTTATTTTGAATCCTTAATATATGTTTCATCCCCGCTTCCTTCCGCGGGAATGACAACCCTTGTTTCATTCCCACTTCCGCGGGAATGACGATCCTTGTTTTATTCCCGCCTCCGCGGGAATCACAGCCCTTGTTTTATTCCCACTTCCGCGGGAATAGACAGCCCTTGTTTTATTCCCGATTCCTTCCGCGGGAATGACGATCCTTGTTTTATTCCCGCCTCCTTCCGCGGGAATGACAGCCCTTGTTTTATTCCCGATTCCTTCCGCGGGAATGACAGCCCTTGTTTTATTCCCGATTCCTTCCGCGGGAATGACAGCCCTTGTTTTATTCCCGCCTCCTTCCGCGGGAATGACAGTCCCTTGTTTTATTCCCGATTCCTTCCGCGGGAATGACAGTCCTTTTTTTATTCCCGATTCCTTCCGCGGGAATGACAGCCCTGTTTTATTCCCACTTCCGCGGGAATGACATCAGCCTCTATCTTCTTTTAATGCTCTTTAAATCCAATTTAAAAGGAGACAGATTTTAAAAACCTTTACGGAAGAGGTAGCATTTTCCTACCCCCGATTGCGCTTTTTGCTCCGTCAAAATACTCTCCTTACCCCATTGACTAAATTTCCATTTCTATGAAATAATTTGCTATAAATGGGGTTTTATAATCTTATCCCATTCGCCTTAACTATCATCAATACACAAAAGATAAAATTTTCTTACACCAAAAAAAACTTATTTGCAATGTAAAACAATTTTGCAAACTGTTTGTCTGCTGAAAACCGCCTCTGCCAATGTAAAACAATTTTGCAAATTGTTTGTTTGCTGAAAACCGCCTCTGCCAATGTAAAACAATTTTGCAAATTGTTTGTCTGCCTCTGCCACTATTTTTTCTTTATACCCCCTTACATTCAAAGATTGCAATCTAAAAGAACATAGAGAAAATATAGAGGCAATATCTATATTTGTTGCTTGTCCTTTGTCAGTTGCCAGGACCGGCCCTTGTTTCATTCCCACTTCCGCGGGAATGACCAGCCCTTAAAAAACTTATTTGCAATGTAAAACAATTTTGCAAATTGTTTGTTTGCTGAAAACCGCCTCTGCCAATGTAAAACAATTTTGCAAATTGTCTGTTTGCTGAAAACCGCCTCTGCCAATGTAAAACAATTTTGAAAATTGTCTGTTTGCTGAAAACCGCCTCTGCCAATGTAAAACAATTTTGCAAATTGTCTGTTTGCTGAAACCGCCTCTGCCAATGTAAAACAATTTTGCAAATTGTTTGTTTGCTGAAAACCGCCTCTGCCAATGTAAAACAATTTTGCAAATTGTTTCATTTGTCGGTTTACACATTCTGTTAAATTTGGCAGTGAACTTTTTTGCTCCTTTGTGCCCTCTGCCACTATTTTTTCTTTAATACCCTTTACATTCAAAGATTGCAATCTAAAAGAACATAGAGATAATATAGAGGCAATATCTATATTTGTCCTTTGTCAGTTGTCAGGACAGCCCTTTACACATTCGGTTAAATTTGGCAGTGAACTTTTTTGCTCCTTTGTGCCCTTTGTGCCTTTGTGTGAGATATAAAATGCCGGCCGCCTGAAAAAAGTGTAAACTACTTTCAGCTTTTATAAAGGATGCCCAATTTTGCAAATTGTTTGTCTGCTGAAAACCGCCTCTGCCAATGTAAAACAATTTTGCAAATTGTCTGTCTGCTGAAAACCGCCTCTGCCAATGTAAAACAATTTTGCAAATTGTTTGTCTGCTGAAAACCGCCTCTGCCAATGTAAAACAATTTTGCAAATTGTTCTTTCGGCTTTTATAAAGGATGCCCAATTTTGCAAATTGTTTGTCTGCTGAAAACCGCCAATGTAAAACAATTTTGTAAATTGTTTGTTTGCTCAGTTGTCAGGACCAGCCCTTGTTTCATTCCCACTTCCGCGGGAATGACCAGCCCTTGTTTTATTCCCCCTTCCGCGGGAATGACAGCCCTTGTTTTATTTCCAATTTAATAAGGAGACAGATTTTTAAAAAACCCTTTACGGAAGAGGTAGCATTTTCCTACCCCCGATTGCGCTTTTTGCTCCGTCAAAATACTCTCCTTACCCCATTGACCAAATTTCCATTTCTATGAAATAATTTGCTATAAATGGGATTTTATAATCTCAGCGTTTTATCCCATTCGCCTTAGTTATCATCAATACACAAAAGATAAAATTTTCTTACACCAAAAAAAACTTATTTGCAAACAATTTTTTGCCTCTGCTACTATTTTTTTTTATACCCTTTTACATTCAAAGATTGCAATCTAAAAGAAAATAGAGAAAATATAGAGGCAATATATATATTTGTTGGTTGACCTTTGACCTTTGACCTTTGACAGTTGTCAGTTGCATCTTTCATGTTTCGCTGTGACCTCCCCGGTCACGGCGGTTCACAAGAATGACAAAATCATAAGCAGAGCAGAAACGCGCTGCCGTCCGAACCAGCCAAAGGCTTCCTGCCCGGTTTTCAGACATTGCTGAAAATTTGGTGTTTCATTCCAGCTTCCGCTGGAATGACAATAGGATTTTTTAACTTCTCTCACTTAACGGTTTAAAGTTTTGAGTTAAAAAAAAATTTCCAATAATAAGAATGTGTCTAAATTGAACAATCTGTCTAGTCAAAGTGCTCAATTTGAACAACTCACCCCACTACGGATTTTTCCTGGGCATTTTAAGAAATTTCCCTGGAAAAATCAGGTTTTTTCCTGATTTACAATATTTTTCATTCAGATATAAAATAACAAAGAGTCTTTGTACCGAACCGCTTTTTCATCAGCTCTGTCAAAAGCCCAGGCATTTTGAAATCATAAGCATCCTTTTTAATAATATGCAACAAACATACCAAGCAATATGATTTTAATAAAAAAAAACGGCATCTTTCAAAAATACATCTCCCGGTTCACAGGAATCACAAAATCATAAGCAGAACAGAAACGCTCCTGCCAGTCCGAACCGGCCGTATTCGGAGGCTTCCTGCCCGGTTTTCAGATACAAAAGTTTTCATAACTTTTCATAATCCCATCTCAGTTGCCAGTTGCATTTTCCATGTTTCCTGGCATGGCGTCCGAAGATCAGCCTCCTTCTGTTATGCAGCAGGATAAAAATCTTTGTCCAGCGCCTCTTCCAAAGCATACGGACAGGTTTCCGGGAACACGGATTCGGGCATGCCTGTCGTGGCAGCGGCATATTCCACCGCCTTCCTGTAGACTTTCGGACCAATCCGGTGTTTCAGATTCGGACTCATTTCCAACAACTGCCCAATCCGATGCCTCTGCCTGACAATGCCTGTCTTCCAAGAAAATGAATGACGGTCAGACTGGAATTGCCATCTGAGAAGGTGGGCAAACAATATTTTCAGCCGGATGACCAGCTCGCAATGATGACTTTTATCCATGGCGTCCTCCGCGATGTTTTCCCTATCAATTTCCGCGACTCTGCCCTCTCGTAACAGTTTTGTGTTCTGACACAGGCAGAAATTCTGTTCATATACAGTTGCCAAGTTGCTCATAAGAACCTCCTTCTTTTGTCAGTTGTCAGTTGCCAGTTGTCCGTTGTCCGTTGTTCTTTTCTTCCCCACTGTACTTTAACTATACCCATCAGATTCAGAAACCTCAGTTTGAAAAGAATATATATAAAATATGTATCAAATCTATATATTATTCGGTTGTCGGTTGTCGGTTGTCAGTTGTCAGTTGTCAGTTGTCAGTTGCATCTTTCATGTTTCGCTGTGACCTCCCGGTCACGGCGGTTCACAGGAATGACAGAATCATAGGCAGAGCAGAAACGCTTCTGCCGTCCGTACTCGGAGGCTTCCCGCAGGAATGACATCAGCCTCTGTCACCATTTTTTCTTTACATCCTTTAATTTCAAAGATTGCAATCTAAAAGAACATGGAGAAAATACAGAGGCAATCTCTATACTTGTCCGTTGCCGGTTGTCCGCTGCATCTTTCATAGGAATGACAAAATCATATCTGTCATGCATCAGGATAAAAATCTTTGTCCAGTGCCTCTTCCAAAGAATACGGACAGGTTTCCGGGAACACGGATTCGGGCATGCCTGTCATGGCAGCGGCATATTCCACCGCCTTCGCGTAGGCTTTCGGATCAATCCGGTGTTTCAGACTCGGACTCATTTCCAACAACTGCCTAATCCGATGCTTCTGCTTGGCAATGCTTCTCTTCCAAGAAAACGAATGACGGTCAGGCTGGAATCGCCATCTGAGAAGGTGGGCAAACAATATTTTCAGCCGGATGACCAGCTCACTTTTATCCATGGCGTCCAGTTCCTCCGCGATGTTTTCCCTATCAATTTCCACGACTCCGCCCTCTCGTAACAATTTTGTGTTCTGACACAGGCAGAAATTCTGTTCATATACAGTTGCCAAGTTGCTCATAAGAACCTCCTTCTTTTGTCAGTTGTCCGTTGTCCGTTGTCCGTTGTTCTTTTCTTCCCCACTGTACTTTTAACTATACCCATCAGATTCAGAAATCTCAGTTTGAAAAAAATATGCATAAAATATGTATCAAATCTATATATTATTTGGTTGTTGGTTGTTGGTTGTTGGTTGTTAGTTGTCGGTTGTCCGTTGTCCTTTGCAGGATAAAATCTTTGTCCAGTGCCTCTTCCAAAGAATACGGACAGCTTTTCGGGAACACGGATTCGGGCATACCTGTCATGGTAGCGGCATATTCCACCGCCTTCCTGTAGGCTTTCGGATCAATCTGGTGTTTCAGACTCGGACTCATTTCCAACAACTGCCCAATCTGATGCCTCTGCTCGACAATGTTTGTCTTCCAAGCAAATGAACGATGGGCAGCCTGGAATTGCCATCTGAGAAGGTGGGCAAACAATATTTTCAGCCGGCTGGTCAGCTCACAATGCTGACTTTTATCCATGGCGTCCAGTTCCTTCGCGATGTTTTCCATATCAATTTCCGCGACTCGTAACAGTTTTGTGTTCTGACAGAGCCACAGGCAGAAATCCTGTTCATATACAGTTGCCAAGTTGCTCATAAGCCCCCTTCTTTTATCAGTTGCCAGTTGTCAGTTGTTCTTTTCTTTCCCACTGTACTTTAAACTATACCCATCAGATTCAGAAACCTCAGTTTGAAAAAAATATGCATAAAATATGTATTAAATCTATATATTATTTGGTTATTGGTTGTCGGTTGTCCTTTGCAGGATAAAAATCTTTGTCCAGTGCCTCTTCCAAAGAATACGGACAGGTTTCCGGGAACACGAATTCGGGCATACCTGTCATGGCAGCGGCATATTCCACCGCCTCCCTGTAGGCTTTCGGATCAATCTGATCAATCTGATCAATCTGGTATTTCAGACTCGGACTCATTTCCAACAACTGCCCAATCTGATGCCTCTGCTCGACAATGTTTACCTTCCAAGCAAATGAACGATGGGCAGGCTGGAATTGCCATCTGAGAAGATAGGCAAACAATATTTTTAGCTGCTTGACCAGCTCACAGTGCTGACTTTTATCCATGGGCGTCCAGTTCCTCCGCGATGTTTTCCGTATCAATTTCCGCGACTCTGCCCTCTCGTAACAATTTTGTGTTCTGACAGAAATCCTGTTCATATACGGTTGCCAAGTTGCTCATAAGAACCTCCTTCTTTTGTTAGTTGTCCGTTGTCCGTTGTTCTTTTCTTCCCCACCGTACCCATCAGATTCAGGAACCTCAGTTTGAACATAAAATATATTCAAGGGAAAGCAGATGCGTTCTGAGATTTGCCTTTTTGTTTCTGAGTCCGAGTTTCCTTTATGATGACGCGGGAATTATAAAGCAGCCCAACAGTGTCATTCCCGCCATCGCGAGAGCTCGGTTTCCTGACCCGAGCCACCTCATCATCAGACCGCTTATTGACGAAAGCGGGAATCCACTGTCAATAAAAAGTGGATTCCCGCTTTCGTGGTCAGCCAGTCGAGCCCATTCGGGGTTTCCGAAGTCAACCCGCTGAGCTCGTTATGATGAAGCGGGAATGACATGCTTGGTAAAAGTGGATTCCCCCTTTCATGGTCAGCTCATTCGGGGTTTCCGAAGTCAGCCCGCTGATCTCATTATGATGACGCGGCAATCCCCATATTACTCAAGGGAAAGCAGATGCGTTCTGAGATTTGCCTTTTTGTTTCTGAGCCCGAGCTTCCTTCGGACGTGGTGCCGGTGGGTCAGTATCGTACCCACAGATAGGCCCATCAGTTCGGCTATCTCCTTGTTTGTTTTTCCGTCCCTGACAAAATGGGCAACCCGGACCTCCGTGGGCGTGAGGTTCAGATATTTGGATGACAGCCTGCTGATAAGCGGGGAGGCGATGGTGTCCAGATTCGATTCCATAATATCGACAAGCGTTCTCTGATTCTCCCCCAGCCGGCTTTTTTTCAGCCTTTCAATATACGGAAGCATCAGTTCCTTTATGTTGATCAGGACATTCTCTTTGAAACTCTCCTTATCCTCCGCCCTCTTTTTCAGCAGGACATTCAGGGCGGTGTTCACATCCCTGAGGGTTTCATTCGTCTTTCTGAGTTCGGATGTGCGCGCTCTTACCTGAGTTTCCAGATCATCATGCGCGTCCTGCAGCGCCTTCTCTGCCAGTTTCCGTTCCATGACCTCCTGACCGAGCATCTCATTTTTCACCTCAAGACACTTCTGCATCTTCCTGAGAGAGAGATGTGTTCCCACACGGGCCAGCACCTCTTTCGGAAAAAACGGTTTGGTCATGTAATCGACCCCCCCGACGGAAAAGGCTTTCAGTTTGTCACCCACCTCATTCAGGATGCTGATAAAAATTATCGGGATGCCGCGGGTCGGATCATCCGCTTTCAGGGATTTGCAGACTTCGTAACCGGACATGTCCGGCAGAACGATATCAAGCAGAATCAGATCAGGCAATTCCGCCCGCGCGGTTGCCATCGCTCCGGCCCCGTCCGACGCCTGACAAACTTTGTACTCGTGCCTTAATATTTTGGTCAGCAAGCGCAAATTGACAAGATTGTCATCAACGACCAGAATATTTCCTGAATCTTCATGCAGCGTCTTCTCCATGACAGCCATATCTCCGGAACGTCCGAGCGATTTTTTTTACTTTTACCTTTATTATTAATGATGCCGTATTATTATCTTGCTCTTTATCTTTATCTTTATCTTTATCTTGCTCTTGCTCTTTATCTTTATCTTGCTCTTTATCTTTATCTTTATCTTGCTCTTGCTCTTAATCCTGTCGTGTCCGTTTGATAAAGATAAAGAGCAAGATAAAGAGCAAGAGCAAGAGCAAGATAAAGAGCAAGAGCAAGAGCAAGAGCAAGATAAAGAGCAAGAGCAAGAGCAAGAGCAAGATAAAGAGCAAGATAAAGAGCAAGAGCAAGAGCAAGAGCAGGATTAAGATTGGGAATCCTTAAGTTTACACTTATGGAGGGAGCATTTTCCCACCTCTGATCGCGCTTTTTGCTCCGTCAAAATACTGTTTTTACCCCATTGAACAGATATTTGTTTAATGGGGTAATAGAAGATTTTAATTTATTTAAGGAATTATCTGACAGTATTGAAAGAAAGTCAACCCTGTCTTATCTGTTACTTAATAGGTATTCGACATACTTGGTATTAAAAATATAATTTGATAACAAACAGATATAACCAGAAAATTTCAAGAAATTGGCATTACAGGTAAAAAACAGGCGGATAACAGTTAGAATATCAAGTCCGTAGTCCCGCCTTCAGGCGGTGCCACTAAAAAACAGGCAGATAACAAGTAGAATTATTACAGAGACAGCAGGTAGGTTCTCAGGTTGACCTTTCTGTCGGTCAGGCCCATTTTTTTTCTGATGTTTTTTCTGTGAACTTCAATTGTTTTTGAGGACAGATTCATCATTTCAGCAATCTCTTTGCTCGTCTTTCCCTCTTTCACAAGACTTGCGACCTGGATCTCCGTGGGAGTCATGCCTGAATATTTTGCGGATATTTTACGCGAGAACGGTGAGATGATGTCACTGAGATTTGATTTGATGATCTGCACATAGGTCTTCTGTCTGTCATCCAGTCGGGTATTCCCGAGTCTTTCCAGGAAGGGGACGATCATTTCTGTGACACCGGACAGCACCTTTTCCTCAAGCGTCGTTCTGTCTTCGTCTGCTCTGCCCATCAGCACTTTCAGACCGGCGTTTATCTCTTCAAGTCTGCCTGCTCTCTTTAACAGCACTTTCACACCGGCGTTTATTTCCTCAAGTGTGCCGGAAATATCTGTTTTATCCTCGTCTGCTCTGTCCGTCAGCACTTTCAGACCGACATTTGTTTTTTCAGGCATGTCCGCTCCGACCCTCTCGTCCGACTGTCCGTGTTCAGCCTGCTTTGTTGTGACATCACGAAAAAAGAAAAAAAATCTGTTGTTTCCGCCTTCAATAAAATGTCCGATGATATCTATGTCTATAACCCGTCCGTCTCCGAGCCGATATTCGGTTTCAAAATGATCGGATCCCGCGGTCATGATTTTTGCAAGGCGTTTCAGCATCCCGGCAGATGTTTCCTCAAATCGGAGATCCCGGATATTCCTGCCGAGGATATCCGATTCGGAACAGGCCAGAATCATTGTTGCGGAACGGTTTGTTTTAAGAATCCTTCCCTCAATATCCGTCATGAAAAAACCGTCTGCCATGAGCTGAAGGATCCGTTCGTTGTGATGTCTCTGTTCCTGCAGGGCTTCATGCAACTGCTCGGTCTCAGTCCGCGCTTTTTCATTGTTGCCGGATTTGGAAGAAATATGGGTGTCCTTCATGAATTATCCTTTCGCTTCGACAAGCTCAGCGCAAGCTCAGCGCAAGCTCAGCGCAAGCTCAGCGAACGGCCGGCTTACAGGCACGAACCGCCCCCGGGCAGCCTTTTGCGCAGAAAGTTTGTCCGCTTGTTCATGGGCAGTCTGAGCAGGGACCGGATCTGCTCTGTCAGGGCGCGCTCACTCTCTTTTTTCAGAGCGTCCAACGCCCTTTCCCTAGTGTCTTTTTTTTTCATGCAGTGTCTTCTCCAAAATTTCCATGACAGCCATATCTCTGGAACGTCCGAGCGATTTTTTGCTCTTTATGATTTTCTCAAGACTGGCAACCTTTATTTTAAATCCTCCGAAGGCTGTTTCAACCGCATCGGATATCAGAGATTCAAAAGATTTTATTCCGTGCAGAACCGACATGAAGTCCAGTTGCATCCCTGTGTCATCATTCACGATCCGGTACAGGGAGGATACCGGATAATAAGGTCTCAAAATATAGGCGTCGAGCTCATCCGCAAGGATTTTCAGTTTCCGGAGGTTTGTCGGGGTTTTTCTGAACATAAAATCAACATCGAGCGTTGTCACCGGAGCGCCGTGAAGCGCGGCAGCCGCGTTCCCGATCATAACAGCCTCAAGACGGGCTTTGTGCAGCGCCCGGGCTACCTGTTCAATAAAGGTTCGGCGTCCATTATGTTATGTTTACTCCCCATTTTTCATTTCTTCTGTTTCCAATTGCCCTGTTTCATGAATCATATCCGCGTCATTCAGAAGTTCTGTAACCCATGTTCCACAAACTGTTATTATGTCATACATCCGGATAAATGGCAGATTTCGCTTTGGTGTAAATGGTGGGTTTCGCTTCGCTTCACCCACCCTACATTTATTATGTTACATTTATTATGTTACATTTATATGTTTAATGGTGGTTTCGCTTAATGGTGGTTTCGTTTAATGGTGGTTTCGTTTTGGTGCGAAGGGTGCAAAGGTGGGTTTCGCTTCGCTCCACCCACCCTACATTTATTATGTTACATTTATATGTTTAATGGTGGTTTTGCTTAATGGTGGTTTCGCTTAATGGTGGTTTCGCTTTGGTGCAAAGGGTGCAAAGGTGGGTTTCGCTTCGCTTCACCCACCCTACATTCCCTACATTTGTTTCAGAACGAAAAGCCCCGATTGATCAGCAACATCCCCCGGAAATCGGGGGAGGTCTTGCTCAGGCCCGCTCCGCCGTAAAGCTTGAAGCCCCATTTGCCGGTGACATGAGTGAACCCGAGGCCGAGTTCCTGTATGTCCTCATCGGTGTTCTCGTCATAGCACGGACTCCCTTCGGGATAGTTCTCCCGGTTCTTGTTCTCGTTGTTGATGAACTCAATATACGAAGTCGTCGTCTCGGAGAGCTGGTATTCGAGAGTCATGCTCGCGAAAAAGGTCTCCTCCTCGAGATGCTCGATATCAGTGTCCAAATAGTTCATCCCGACATTGACCGCGGCGTAAAATCCTCCCCATCGCCGTCCCAGGAGCAGGTTCGCACCATAAGAGATATCATCTTCATCTCCGGGGTTGTAGAGATACAGATCACCGATGGAGATCTCCCTGTCCCCGGTGGGGAAGAGACCGTAAACCATCACTCCGAGATCCAGCGGCATCCCTTTTTCCTGATTCAGAAGGCGAAATTTCATGCCCGCGAACACGTCACCGATGCCGTCCTCTTCGGTGTCAGCGTCATCGGGCCAATAGTCGTCGGTGTTCTCCCAGGATTCCCAGTGGCTGGCGACAGCGAACTCCCACCAGCTCCCATTTCCAAAGGTCAGGCTCAGTGGCGTGACCCATATGTTTCCTTCCCTGCAATTCAGCTTCCCGCTGCCAAAGCTGGAATACATGGCACCGGTCTGAATGTGCATCCCGTTACTCGGGATGGGGGAATAGGTATAAGTGTATCCTGTCAGGCCGTAAATCGCCAGATTCTCATCCGCTGCCGCTGTGAGCGGCAAGGAGATGATCAGGGCCATTACTGCCGGAAGGATATGTTTCAAACAAGTCATATGTCTCATTGCTTTGTTCCTTAATTGTCAGTTGTCGGTTGTCGGTTGTCAGTTGTGACACCGTCATCCGTCATCCGTCATTAATTTTGATTTCATTCTTTAGCGAGTCGGTTTCAGTTCGACTCTGCGGTTCAACTGACGCCCTTCTGATGTGGCGTTGGACGCGACCGGCTCGTCAAATCCGTAGCCGGACGTGGAGAGCCGATAAGAGCCGATACCTTTGTTTACAAGATACGCTCTCACGGATTCGGCTCGTCTTTGGGAAAGTTTCTGATTGTACGCGGCCGTACCGTAATTGTCCGTATGCCCCTGTATCTCGATGTTCAGTTCGGGATTCATCTCCAATATCCTCACGACCTCATCCAGATCCGGATGATATTCCGGACGTATGTCCCATTTGTCAAATGCGAAGAGTACGCCCTCAAGGACCCAGCAACCGTAAATGTTGACCTTTGCACCCGCGGGGGTTCCGGGACATTTGTCGTCAGGGTCATACACGCCATCGCCGTCTGTGTCAAAGGGGCCCTGGGGTTCCTCAACCATGACCACAACCGGCGGTGCAATGAACACGGGTTCCGGCTCAGGTTCCGGTTCCGGCTCAGGTTCAGGTTCAGGTTCCGGTTCAGGCTCAGGTTCAGCCACAACTAGCGGGGCCGCTTTTCTTTCGACTTGGATCACTTCCTCTTTTTCGCAGAGCAGCTCGGAAAGGGCTGTCATCAGGGAATCGTCTCGGAGCAGTTCGGCTCCGGAGAAATATCTTCCCTCTCCTGCGGATGCCATCTGTCTCAGCAGGGCATCGCCTCTGTTATCCTTTGAATCCTTTGAATCTTTTGAATCTTCTGAATCAAGGGAGATGGTGTGGAGAATCAGGCTCTCTCCGTACCGCTCCTTCAGGCGGCGGATTTCGGTGAGGGGGCCTTTGACCTTGTCGTTTCGGTCAATTTTCTGTTTGCGGCTCTCCGCTTCATCATCTTCGAGATCGTAAAAACTCTCCCGCCCGTCGGAAATGAGCAGAAGAGTGATCTCTCCGTTCATTCTTCCGAGTTCCTGCTCATCCAATTGGCGGAACATGTCAGCCAGAGGCGTTCGGCGATTGAAGACCGGATAGTCCGTAATGAACTCCTCTGCAATCTTTCTGTTGGTATCCTCGTCCTTGCGGGTTCGGATATGGATAAACGGCTCATAAAGCTGCCTGTCCCCGGATATGTAGCGCACCCGGTAAACTCCTGTGTCACAGGACATGGGCAGCAGCTCACGGTTCAGACGGAGGAGCAGTTCTTTGAGCGCAAGAACCTTTGTCATATCCTCCTCCTGCCCGGTGTCGGGGACCAGATCTTCCCGCATGGAACCGGACACGTCGGCCAGGATCAGCACGGGCTTTTCCGCCGCAATTCCGCGTTGGGGGAAAAGCATCACCCCGCAGAGCAGCATCAGTCCCGTCAATGCACAGTACCTTAGAATTCTCATCAGCGACTCCTTAAGTCAAATAAATTTGGGTTAAAAAAATAATGTCATTCCTGCGAAGGCAGGAATCCACTCTCGTCAATAATGGTGTCATTCCTGCGAAGGCAGGAATCCACCCTTCTCAAACATTGTCATTCCTGCGAAAGCAGGAATCCACCCTTCTCAAACTTTGTCATTCCTGCGAAAGCAGGAATCCACCCTTCTCAAACATTGTCATTCCTGCGAAAGCAGGAATCCACCCTTCTCAAACATTGTCATTCCTGCGAAAGCAGGAATCCACCCTTCTCAAACCATGTCATTCCTGCGAAAGCAGGAATCCACTCTCGTCACAACATGGTGCCATTCCTGCGAAAGCAGGAATCCACTCTCGCCACAACATGGTGTCATTCCTGCGAAAGCAGGAATCCACCCTTCTCAAACATTGTCATTCCTGCGAAAGCAGGAATCCACTCTCGTCACAACATGGTGTCATTCCTGCGAAAGCAGGAATCCACTCTCTCATAATATGTCATCCGTCCCCGGTCCCGCCAGATTCCTAAATCCAACCTGAACAGGGGCATATTTCCTCCCTCCTTCCGCTTTCGCCGAATCTCACGCTCTCGACGGATTGCTAAATCCGGCGACCACGAAACAGTTCTCACGCTCTCGGCGGATTGCCAAATCCGGCGACCAGTAACCGATCTCACGCTCTCGGCGGATTGCTAAATCCGGCGACCACGAAACAGTTCTCACGCTCTCGGCGGATTGCCAAATCCGGCGACCACGAGAATGCAAAAATTCCGCCTAACGGCTCCATTTTTGCACTCCAGATCATTGTTATGCAAAAATTCCGCCTAGCGGCTCCATTTTTGCACTCCGGATTATACGCTCCCACCGGATTCGACGGCGAAAATTTCATATCAATCTTTTATGTTTCTTCCCTTCACTCTGGTGTCGGGTATTAAATCGCCTTCAAGATCGATTTTTCTTTTCCTGACGCGACTGACCAGCAGAGATAAAGTGACGACCGCATTTTCAAATTCAGCGTCATCAAAAAACTGCTCTTGCAAAGAGTATTCATTGATAAAAATCTGCACATCAGATTCCATGAAGCCGCTCAAAGTCCTTTTCAGCCTGATCAAAAAAACCGTCGGGCCAGTTTATGATTTTTCCCCCTTCTATCACTGGGATTTTCCTTATGGAATACTCTTTATCTCCCTCAAAGAAGATGACATTCATTTCTTTATGCCCGAGAAGTTTCTCTTTTACCGCTATTCTGAGTCCGTTCAATATGTGTTCACTGTGGTACCTGAACGCCTGTCCGGCTCACCCTGGCAAGGAAATTGGCAATTCGGGACTGGGCAGAGGGCACAAGATGGGCTTCGGGATTTTCCACGATGAGGATGTCTCCCGGTTCCGCTATCAGCCCCGATACCACAATGGGTAGCAGATAACTGTAGCCAAATCCCACATTGACAGGTTTGAAAGGGTTTTTGGAACTGTCTGCGTTCATTCTCATAGAGATGATATTTGCCTCGATGGGCTTGATGTCAACTCTTCCGCCGTTGAAAATATATTCCATCCAAGCTGAAATCTGGTACATAACGGTAGCAGGCTCGGATTTCCTGAGACATAGGGGAGATTTGGCCTGTCTGTCACCCGTCTTTGCAAGGACCTCAACTACATATTGCCCTTTTGGACCGACATTGGGAAAATCCGGAAAGCTCTCACGGGGATAATAATCTCCCGGCCCGATCCGATCTGTGGATATATAGTGTATCCTGCCAATATTAAAAATATTTCCGCCTACAAAACTGAGTTCAGGATCATCAAATCGCTCGTAATCAAAAAATAAATTGTAAAAAGATTCTTTTATGCTCTTCTTCTCAATCACCGCCATTTCATCTATGTTTAAAAGGGATATTTCAAAGGTCTTACCCTTCAACTCTCCTTCCACCTCTACGCTTCTTACAGGAACTGACAGATCATCTTGTTCGTCTTCCTTGAAATAGTAGCTGGCAACGAAATAACCATCTTCAGTCTTAAACTCAAAGGTAAACACGATATCCTCATCTCTTGGAGTTGAGACGTTTTTCACATCTCCGAAACTGCCAAGTTCAACACAACTCCAGTTAAAGAACAATCGGTCCGTGGTTTTTGATTTTTCACAGGATTGCTTCATACACAGCAACGGCTGAAACACTGTGGACTTTCCACGGCCATTTAATCCGGTGAAAAGATTTATTCTTTCCGCAGGAACTATGATCTCGTCCTTAAAGCATTTGAAGTTTTTAATTCTGATTTCTGTTAGCATCAGACGGCTCCCAAGATAAACGATAGGCTTCTTCATCAATTTCAGGACCAATACAGGGTGACTGAATCAGACCCATCAGCAGATTTTTCAAATCTTTGTCAATACAAGTTTTATCTGAGAGCCAGTCAATGATAGTATATTGATCCGCAATCCGTGTCTGAGTAAAATCTTCTCTGGTCCTCAACTGCTTGAAACCGAGTTCCTTCGCGGCTGAACATGTCTGTAAAAGCGTTTTCATCCATTGCCTTGCTGTATAGAGATTTTCTGCCGGCGCTTTTGCAGAAAGCTCATTAAAAATAGTATAATCCATTGGAAGATGCCATCATATCAGTTTAAACAACGAGTTATTCCATTCATCAAGAAACCCGTCAGGCCAGTCCAGTATTTTTCCTTTTTTATCAATACGAATGTTCTGAATCTCAGTGGTATGCTCATCCCTGCTTCTTTGAAAATAGGAGATGGCAACATGGTCAGGAGAGAGTTCTGTTTCCCTTACGGCTATCCGAATCCCGTTGATGATATGGTCGCTATGGGTTTCCACAAATAACTGAACCCCCTTCAGTGCAGCCTGTGCCATGAGTTCAGCCAATTTCGACTGACCTCTGGGGTGAAGATTGGTTTCAGGATTTTCGATAATGATCAGCTCCCCCGGCTCGGCCGAAACCAATGCCACAATCACCGGAAGCACATGGGTAATTCCGAAGCCCACGTTGACTGAACAAAACGGCCTGGTCTCTCCGCTGTCCTGAGTGAAGGAATACATGATATTGGCCAGTCTCATTTCAGGGTTTATACCTGGTTTTAATTTTGTGCCCGGGCTTATTTCATCCAGCCAGCGTTCGACCTGATCTATTAATGGCAAATCGTCTCTTTCTTCAGGAAAGGCGTCTTCATAAGCCAATTTATCCGCATAAAGATATGTAATGGCATTCTGACCGTCATTTCCAATATAATTCGCTCGAATCGCCGCATAATCAGAAAGTTTGAAATAAGGATTCGGAGTGATTCTTGCCGAACTCAGATATTTGAACTTATGTGCAAACAAGGCTTGATCAGATGGATAATCGCTGATCCCGCGGGCCTTTGTCAAAGTCAGAAAATCATCAGGCATCCCTTCCGGAGGAATCGGATTATAATCAAATCTCCAATGTGCGATGATATCATGATCAAACTCAATGGCAAACTGAATGTCATCTCTTTTTCCGCTTTCGCAGAACGCATCCTGAGCGGTCCCGATCTCCACGAGGCTTCCATTCAGAGATAAACCCTCAGACAGCAATCCCTGTATGTGGGACTGCCTTAACAGCAACAGCACCTGAATGAGGGACGACTTCCCCATTCCGTTCAGGCCCGTAAGAATGTTTAAATCGGACACTTTCAGTTTAATGTTTTTCAATGACTTGAAGTTCTGAATCATGATTTTTTGTATCATCTGACCATTCTCCACACGATTCTCTCGAAACCGATAGCAATCACAACAAAGGTTTTCAGTTGCATGACATCCCCGAACTCCGCCTTTAAGTCGGCAGAATATCGCATGGCCTGAGCTTCTGCCTCGTCCGCCTTCTCTTTTACCTTATCCAGTTCCCAAAGCTCCTGATCGGTCTTCTGGAGGATCTGCTGCTTGGTCAGTTTCAGATCCTTCAACTGGCGGATGAACTTAAACTCGATGAGCACATCCGGGAGCTTGTACTTTCTGCGGTCCGGTCTGACGATCATGGCGATGTCCGCATAGCCGGATCGGGTCTCCCGCTCGCTGATCATCAGGTAGTTCACATCGTCGAACATCAGGCAGAGAAACATGGTCTTGTCAGCTCGTTCACCCAGCGTCTGTCCCGCCAACTGAAGGAGGGGAATATCTGTTTCTCCACAAAATCGCACAGGGGGCCGATATCCCCTTTGGTCAGGAGTATCTTTGCCTCGTCCTCGCCGTCATCCCTGAGCATGGGATCCGGAACAAGCCACTTTGCAACGCCTTTGACATACAGGTTTTTTGTGACAGGATTCGGGATGGTCAGCAGCATGTCACCGTACTCCGACTCCCGGTCTGCCAATGTCAGCATGCCCATGAAATAGAGATAAGAGGCCATAAAGGCCCGGGTCTTGGACTCTCCGGAGAGCATGGTGCGTAGACCGAAACGGGGAACAATCTCCTTGAGCTCGACCTTCTTTCCCTGCATCAGTTCCATGACGATCTCCTTGCCACCGGAAAGGTCCGCGATAAACTCCAATCTTCCCTCATCCGCTGCCAGATTGGGATCCATGACCGAACTCGGCAGAAGACCGTCAAACTCGGTGATCTGCTTCAGCAGGTACATGATCAGTGTTGGGTTGTAAACCCCCCGGGGAATATGCCGGGAAAAACGGTATCCGTTATACCAGGTATCCGCCAGATGAAGCACGGATGTTATCCACTCCTCTTTTCCCTCCGGGAACATGGGTGTGCCTTCGGGAAATATGAATCTCGGCTGGTTTTCGAGCCAATCCGCATATGTTCTCAGTATCCGCTCCAGTTCGGTTTTGGTAAAACCGCAGAGATCAGCATATCTCGGCATGAGATGAATGTCGGTTCGGATGTTGTCGCCACTGGTAATGTCACTCAGCAGAACCGGGGTCACGCCGGTGATAAACATCCGATCCAGGCCCATCCCCTTTGTTGAGGATTTCAGGGATTTGAACAGGGTCTTCAGAAACCCGTCAAGTCCGGTCATCCGGTAATAATCATTCTCCCTGCGCCTTGCCATCATCTCATTGGCAAAATTATCGTATTCGTCTATAAAGAGATAAAGTTTATGTCCTGTTTTCCGGATGGATTTCAATAATGACTCAAAACTGTTTGTGACGCTGGTATCATCGATCTCTATCTCCGCGGAAAGATACTCCGAATAGGATGAACGGAAAAGCTTTATTCTTGAATTGATATGTGAAAACAGAGCTGCCCTGATCTCATCGAGGGAACCGGAACTGTCCACACAGGAGAAATCCCATTCCATAACGAAATACTGATTGCGAAGCTGTGTTTTTTTTTTCTCAATAAAGAGTCCCCCGAACAGTTGTTCAAACTGATCGGCTTTGGCAAGGTCATAATAGTTTTTCAGAACAGAGAGCCATAAAGACTTGCCGAATCTCCGGGGACGCAGGAACAGCAGATAGGGGCCGGTCTGCTCCGTAAAGGGGATGCGGTCTGTCCGATCCACATAATAGTACCCTTCGAGCATCAGTTTTTCAAAATCGCTTATTGCGTAAGGTATCTTCATACGGTTTTCGGTTGACGGTTGACGGTTGACGGTTGACGGTTTTCGGTTGACGGTTGACGGTTGACGGTTGCCAAGGGTATTTGGAAATGCAAAAATTCCGCCTAGCGGCTCCATTTTTGCACTCCGGATTATCCTGTTGCGGGCAGGGTGACAAATACGATTGTCCCCTCATGCTGTCTGCTTCTGATCCAAATCTCCCCTTCATAGAATTCGACAATGTGCTTTGCCACCGAAAGCCCCAGGCCCAGCCCGCCAAAGTTCATCTCCTGATGATCCGGCACACGGTAATAGCTGTTAAAGACATCGCCCAGCGCATCCTCCGGGATGCCGACGCCGCTGTCTGCGATGCCCACCTCCACTTTTCCGCCCTTCTCCTTCATTCTCACCCGGATATGTCCGCCATCTTTGTTGAAAACGACCGCATTTTGGATAATGTTATAAAAGAGTTCCAGGATCATGGCTTTCTCCCCTTTTACGGCGATATGGGGGAGCCTTTCCGCAAACTCAGCGGTGATATCCTTTTCCTCCATCTCTTCCCTTAACGAAGAAATCACCCGATCAAGAACTTGGACGATCTGTATTTCCCCTTCGGCGAATTTCTTTTTCAGGGGCTTTTTATCCACGAAATCATGCAGTTCTCGGATAATGTCGCCCATTTCATTTCCTGCGTTGCACATCCGATGGAGGTGTTCGAGTTCTTTCTCAAACTCGCCATCAAACCGGCGGGCTACAATCCTCAGAGCCCCCATCATCCTGTCCAAAAGGGGCGCCAGTTTGCGAGTAAGAATATTCACAAACTCGTTTTTCAGATCTTCGGCCTTTTTCTCAGCGGTTCGGTCGCTCAGGACAAATACATATCCGTTATCCCCCTGCAATCTGGAGACCGACGCGGAGAGGGATCGCCGGGCTGTCTTTAATTTGAAACGGAACTTGCTTTCCGGTTCATCGGCCATGAGAAGAATACTCTCTTTTAGCACCGGAACATTTATCAGGTCAAGAAAATTCTGTCCGACCAGGTCCTCCGCCCGGGTCTTCAAAAAGTGGCTGCAAACAGGATTGGCCCTGATCACGGCAAACTGGTTGTCGGTGGCCAGAATGCCGTCACTCGCGCTGTCAAAGATTGCCCCAAGTTTCTCATCGGCCGCCCGAATCTCTTTTTTATGAGATTTCCTGGTCTCATGATATTCCAAAGAACTTTCTCGCCCCCTCTGAAGAATATCTCGTCTTTCATCAGGGGAGAAGCGGGCCTTTTCGATCAGCAACAGTTTTGTCCCACCCAAAGATATCGCGGTGGCTTCCAGTTCATGATCGTTCCCTGAAATATCCGTTTCGGTCCACGGCCCGGATTTCAACATCGCTTTTTCATCTTTCATCCAGATGTCTTTTGCATCTGTCAGAAAATTTTCAAGGAAAGGAAATCTGTCCACAAGGGCAAATTTGCCGTTTGCACGGGCATCTTTTTCAAAAAATCGTTTGAAAAAATGCGGGACTGATCCGGCTGCCCGGAAGCTTCCCTGGTCCGTGCGCTCCATGACGAGCATGTCCAGCATGTTAATTAGGTCTATTAGTTTGGATTGGTCCATTTTTTTTACGGTTTACGGTTGACGGTTTACGGTTGACGGTTGACGGTTGACGGTTGACGGTTGACGGTTGACGGTTGACGGTTGACGGTTGACAAGGAACAACAGGGTTATTTGAAAATGCAAAAATTTTGGATAGCGGCTCCGTTTTTGTACTCCGGAGGATCTTTGCAAAAATTTCGGCTAGCGGCTCCGTTTTTGCGCTCCGGAGGATCTTTGCAAAAATTTCGGTTAGCGGCTCCGTTTTTGCGCTCCGGAGGATCTTTGCAAAAATTTCGGTTAGCGGCTCCGTTTTTGTACTCCGGATCATTGACATGGCTCGATGGTTCCTTGGGGATCAGCCTCTGTCCCGAACCAGATTACCGCGTGGTGTTCGTAAAGTCCTACGCCCATGACGGCCCAGGAAGGGAGCTGGCTCCAGTTGCCTTGCTGCAATATCACTGTTTTATGATCATCAGATTCGGTCAGATATTTTATGGCTACTTCGGCCGTTGCCTGCTCCTCCTTATTGTCATAAGCCACTTCATATCCTTCTGCCGGATAGATGCCATAAGTGATCTCACACGGTTTGATCTGCATCAGATTCCATGTTTCCAGAGCACCCGTATCACAAACCGAGGTCCAATCGCCCTGGTCAGACCAGCTATGCTGACTACAGCCTTCCTCCGGTTCGTTTTCATGGAGGTCAATCAGATGTTGCTGGGCTGTCTGCGTCAGTGATTTGGAAAAGAGGAGAGGGTCCAGATCGTTTTCCTGGCGGTATTCATTAATCAGGCTGCCCAATTTAGCCTCTTCCGGTCTCAGGCAATCTCCTGGCAAAAAAATCAGGCCGGATATCCTTTTTAATATATAGATCACCTCGGCCAAGCCGATGACCTCGTCTTTATTCACATCCGCGTTTAAGTGAATGGTCTCATTGCTGAGTTCCATTGCGGCTGTCAGCTTCAGCCCGAGCATCGCGTCGGTCAGGTTCAGCGCTTCATCATCATTGATATCACCGGGAATTTCATATTCTTTATCTTCGATACAGAAGGGGCCGACATGTAGGGTTTCACTCCAGTTGCCATCCTCATCCTTTGCTCGGATATGTACATAATGACTGGTTCCGTTGCCAAGACAGGTTATGGTCTGAGGTTGTGTGACAATAACATTTTCACTGGGAATGGTTTGGGACTGTTCATCCCAGAAGACTGAATATCCTTCGATTCCGGTCGTTCCTGCATCGGGCGCGTCCCATGAAATGTTTATGGTCCTGTCACTGCCGCACCCATTCGGCTCCGGAGAACTGACAGGGTTGGTCGGCGCTTCCAGGGCCATCACCTGCCCTGTCAGGATTGTAATAAAAACTACCGCGGCGAATATTGCCAACCTGATTTTTATTTGACTTTTCATAATTTATCCCCCTTATTTATACAGACAAAATGAGTTTTAGAAACTTTGGCTTTAAAAAAATCCGGCTTCTATCCTTAAATGCGCATTTTGCTCATGGATAATACTGTCTTTAACCCATTGACAAATTGTTCATTTGTAGAAGATAATAGAAGGTTTTAATTAATTAAAAAAATATATATATACCATGTCAAATAAAAATGAAATAGAAATTATTGCCATCCTTCACTTGCCAGTTTACACTTTTGAAAGAGCAATGGGACGCAGATAAACGCGGACAAACGCGGATGAGTTCGTTCCTCAGAAAAAGTGTGAACTATTTTTGAAGTAATATGAAAGATGCCGAAATTATTGCCGTCCTTCACTTGCCAGTTCACACTTTATCGTAGAACAATTTTGCAACTGTTCTGAACGAGCTGCAAAGTCGCTCCGCAAGTCGGAAAAAGTGTAAACCACTTTTCAGCTTCTGAAGGATGCCAACCTTTGCGCTATTTTTTCTTTATACCTGTC
>JAUCGI010000011.1:33998-64415 GCA_030378035.1 Desulfobacterales bacterium HSG2 | reverse complement strand
GAGCCCCGAAATGGGTATAGTTTGTGGCAAGATAAATCCGGGTCGTTGGGATCAGTGACAAAACTGTGAAATTCGACAATGTTAACCAGCGGGTGATCGTGTGATGTGGCTGAAATACATATTCCTCTGTAGGGCTTGCCCTGACGTTGGAATTGAAAGAGACGCATCGCATATTCCCCTTGCAGGGCTTGCCCTGGCACTGGGAATTGAAGGAAAGTCCCGCCTGACCAAAGCTGAGCCGGCAGGTCAGTAGCCAATCCCACAGGCAAACCCGGCAACGGGAGTCTGAAGCTGGGTGCGGCAAGAGCGCAGGCTGTGTGATTGAGCCCCGAAATCATTATCATCGTGGTCATTGGATAGCTCATGAAGAGTTTTTGTGGGGTCGGACCAAGCTAACCCACTGAAATTATGTGATATGAAAGCAAAATATGCCTTATTTCAGCTCTTAAAACCACTTTTTTGAGGGCAAAAAGGCGCTTTTAAGAAAATGGCAGGAGCAAACAGACATCATGTTCCGGGACATGTATGGCACATAACCCGTAAACGG
This sequence comes from Desulfobacterales bacterium HSG2, assembly GCA_030378035.1. GTDB lineage: Bacteria > Desulfobacterota > Desulfobacteria > Desulfobacterales > 4be13 > JAUCGI01. Next base: position 63,868 of record JAUCGI010000011.1, on the reverse strand, counting down.
AGCGGACAAAAAAAGCTACTGGTTCTGGAATGAAACGCCTTGGTCAATCCGCTTTTTTTGCCGCTCATTTCAGGCAAAGCAGACCGATAGTAAAAGAAAGCTGAATAATAAAAATGAAATCAAAAGTGTATATCGAAACGAGTATTCCGAGCTATTACTGTGAAATCCGGGAAGATACGGAATCTGTTGCCAAAAGACTGCTGACAAGAGAATGGTGGGACAATCACAGGCACTTTTATGAACTTGTGACGGCTCCTCCCGTGATAGACGAGCTTGAACAGGGGGATTATCCCACAAAATCTGACACACTCGAACTTGTCAGTGACGTACCGCTTCTCGAACTGACCGGGGAGACAGAAAACATAGTTGACGAATATCTGAGACATCATCTTATGCCGAAAGACCCGAAGGGCGACGCACTTCATCTTGCGCTGGCATCTTATCACAACTGTGGCTTTCTTCTCACATGGAACTGCCAGCACCTGGCGAATGCGAACAAATTTGAGCATATCCGTCACATAAACACTCTGCTCGGTCTTTTTGTTCCGATACTGACGACACCTTACGGTTTGCTCTACGAATATGAGGAGGAGAGATAAATGATAACAGATCCGACAATAGACAGAATCCGGGCAACACGTCATAAGATTTCGGAAGCATGCAATCATGACACGAAAAAATTGGTTGAATACTATATGAAATATCAGCAAAGATATGCTGACAGGCTGATTAAGAAAAATGCGGCTCCGAAAAAGGAAAAACATAACCCTGCGCTGATCGTGTCAAGATAAATCCAGATCGTTGGGATCGGGCGAAAGTCCGTGAAATTCGATATTGTTGTTCAGTGGGTGATCGCTCTGACACCTTCTTGCAGAGCTTGCTCTGGCACCAGGGAATGCGGGTTCGTCACTCTTCCCCTTGCAGGGCTTGCCCTGGCGCCGGGAATGAAACGGACGTGCAGTCCCACCCGGCCAAAGTGTGGCCGACAGGCCGGAAGCCGACCCCGCAGGCAAACCCGGCAACGGGCGTCTGAAGCCGGGGGCGAGAAGTTTATGGCGAAAGTTTGTGGGGTCGTTTGTGGCGGGTCGTTTGTGGGGTCGGACCAAGCTAACCCACTGAAATTATGTGACATGAAAGCAAAATATGCCTTATCTTAGCTCTTAAAACCACTTTTTTGAGGGCAAAAAGGCGCTTTTAAGAAAATGGCAGGAGCAAACAGACATCATATTCCGGGACATGCATGGCACATAACCCGTAAACGGAGCGGACAAAAAAAGCTACTGGTTCTGGAATGAAAACGCCTTGGTCAATCCGCTTTTTTTGCCGCTCATTTCAGTCGTTAGTTGCTGTCACAACAAGAGAAAGAAAACAATGGAAACAGCAGCATTATCATCAACTAATAAACAGCGAATCATAACTCTGAACGGGATTCTTCCCGATGTCCGACAGTTGCCGTCATATGACAAACTCAGGCTGATTCGGATTCTGGCTGAGGAACTTGAAGGCAGCGAAAATATTTTCCCGTTCGAACAGGGCGGAACATACTCTCTGCCGACTCCGTATGACACATTCGGAGCGGGGGAGATACTGATGAAAGCTCTGAAAACATCGGACACGGACAGATAGAACATCATGAAATCCGGTTACTCCGTAAGCGATCCGTCGCAAAACGAATTTGACAGTCTGCCCGTCTCACATTTCTTCTAAGCCTCGGTGGTCGTGAACTCGAAGTTACCGGTCTGGTTGACAGCGGTGCGACTGTGAATGTGCTTCCGTACGAGATCGGCACCCGGCTCGGGGAAATATGGGATGACAGCAGACCGCATATCCGGCTGGCAGGCAATCTGGGCAATTTTCCCGCGATCCCGCTGGCGGAGACGGCAAAAATGGGAGATTTCAGACCCGTGCGTCTGGCGTTTGCATAGGTAAGATCTGACGCACCGTTAATCCTCGGTCAGACGAATTTCTTCATGGAATTCGATATCTGTTTTTATCGTTCATCGCTTGAATTTGAAATCATGCAGAAGTCGTCATGAGTTTTCACAAACAGCCTAACCAGGAAATTAAGCGGACGGGGCTACTGATCGCTCAATGAAGTTGCTGAGTTGTTAACCCGCCCCGCCGCTTATTTCAGACGTTAGAACTGACAATAACAATCAAATAAATGGTCATACAAAGTTTGATAATATCGTAATACATCTTAGGCGGAACTATGTATTCTTCGACCGCTCAGGCTCAGATAATTGCCAATGGTCACGCATATACAAGCCATCATCATGAGTTCGGAGTTTCCAATCCATCTCAATTGGCTATCATTATTGAAGATATTATAAATAATCCATCAAGTTCCAAAAATCTTAGGAGAGGGAGGACGGCTTACTGGGATAATTCGAGACATGCTGTCGTAATCGCAGATCCCAACAGTCCAGACGGAGGGACAATTTTCAGACCAGCCATACTATGACAATTTGAGGTAATTCCAATGCAAATAATAAGTACAGAAACAAACAGCGCCGAAATAAAACTCTCTGTGGAAGAGCTTGTCATAATAAACAATTCTTTAAACGAAATATGTTATGGAATCGATATGGATGAATCGGAAATTTCTGTCAGAGTGGGTGCCGAACTTGGTGAGATAGACAATTTTCGGCAAGCTCAAATTTTCGGCAAGCTCAAATACCGGCGGACATGAGGACAGACCTCCGGGAAACCGGGGGGGAAAGCCGACGTTCCTCATTTGACGGAAGGCGGCAGTCCCGCATGCGTCAGGGAGGCAGTGATGCCGGACCGTGGCGAGCATGGGGTGACACCACCGGGGTCTGAGACCGGGGCATGCGTTCACGGGGGTGGCCCGGGAACTTGGGAGAGCCGTCTGTCTCCCTGCGGAGAAAGGAAAGGTGTGAGGAGGAGGTCCGGCCGGAAGGCGAAATCCCGGCATCACGGGGGAGGCCCCGCCATCGTGATGAGTCTGCGAAAGCGGAGACACAAACGGAAAAGACGGGCCAGGCAGGGTATCCGGGAAGGACAGAGAAAATCGAACGACCCGGAGACGGACTGGCGGCAGTCTTAGCTGAACATAGTACCGATGGTCGGGGGAAAAAAAATTTTGCCGACCGGGAAGGCGGGGAAGTGACGCCCAAGCGACCCGCTGTAGGGAAGGTGAGGCCGGGCATGACGATCCGATGAGGGGAACCACGGGAGGTACACAGAAACCGCAAACCGTGTAACCTGACTTCGGAGGAGTGCGAAAGGCAGGCAACTCGGAGTGCCTGCGGGGTAGCATAGTTGTGCGCCAAACGGGGTCGTGCCTGTCTGGTCTTCGGAGGGGGACAAACCTCCGGCGCCGAGGAACCGGATGAGGGAAATCCTCACGTCCGGATCTGTGGGTGCGTCTGGTAACAGGCGCATCTACCCGGAAGCGGACGGCGGGGGCGTGTCCTCGGTTGAAAGTCTCAGCGAATCCCCGCCGCCGCTTATCTCATCGTTGCCCGATACAAAATAAAGACCATACACAGATTTTAAAATGTACTATTTGCCATGACACAAAATAAAGACACAAATAGAATATTTTTTCTTGATAATTTGCGTTATCTCATGGTGTTATTGGTTGTTATCCTACATTCGACTCTCAGTTATAGCAATCTTGTTCCATGGTGGTGTGTCATAGAGCCAAATAAGTTTTCAGCCTTTTTTGCTGTTTTATTCATGCTTCTTGATGTGTTTTTAATGCCTGTTCTATACTTTATCGCAGGCTATTTTGCCATATCGTCGTTTCAAAAAAAAGGTGCCTTTCTTTTCCTCAGACGAAAATTTAAAAGGTTGGGACTACCCTTGTTAATCTGTATTCCTCTGATGAATCCTTTTGGTGGTTATGTGTATCACTATACACGAAATGACTTTTCCTATTATCCAAGCTTTTGTGGGTACTGGGTGAATTACATCAAAAATGCCGGTAATTTTCAGATCGGAATCCTATACCCGCCAGATCAGTTTAGTCATGCTCATCTGTGGTTTATGTCTTTACTATTGTTATTTTTCGTAATATTTGCTTTATACGCAAACAAAAATAAGTGGCATGTGGATTCTGCCTCACCCGATTCTTCAGGAGATTCCTCAGGAAAATCAATATTAGCAATATTTGTTGCTGTGGGATTTGTTTCCACCGTATCAGCATTTATTGCCCATCTGATCTTTGCCGCCCCTTCAAATCCAGATCCGTTTGTCATTATCGGAAATTTTCTTCAATTTCAACCGAGCAGAATCGTTTCATATATGCTCTATTTCGGAATGGGAATTTACGCTTTTCATAAAAAATGGTTCATAAACGCCAAAATCCCCGGGCATCCAGGGGTATGGACAATATCATGTGTTCTTTTATCGTTTTGCCTCCTGATTATTCTTAAACAGTTAAAAGGAAATTTTTCGATAGGGATATTGTTTCTTCTCTATCTCTCTGTCAGGTCTTTTCTTTGTGTGTCATTTCTGTCAGCATTCATATTATGGGCTGGTCGCTATTGGAATCGTTCTTCGCATTTTGATGCGCTTCTGGCATCAAATTCTTATCATGTTTATATCATTCATTTTGTCATTGTCATTATAATACAATTGCTTCTATCTGGTTGGTCAGAGTGTTCAGTATTCATCAAATTCGGAATTGTTTCCTTTGGTTCTATTCTCATCAGCTACGGAATCAGTCAATATGCCGTAAGACCATATCCTCGTTTGTCAGTGATCGGAATATATGCTTTATTCATTATAATGTTGATATATGAGAGTATTTCTTTACCATCAAATTAATGAACACTAAATATACTTACGTCACATAACACGGTAAAAGTGAGTATGATCTTGAAATACCGGAGTCATTTTAGTAAATCCAAAAAATGGAACAAATACGAAGAAAAACAATGAAAAACGTAAATATAAACGGAAGGACCGGGCAACCCAACGCTCAACCGGACAACAGGGGATTCCACTTCGTTCCAGCCCCTGCCGCCGGTTAGCTCCACGTTATCGTGCGACACGAAGTCGCATTGTTTAGTGTTTTCAGTAAGTTGATTGAAAACTTGGTATGTTCCTACCAATCCCTACACGGGCATGCTTGCCACGCGCTGTGTGGTCGGTGTGAAGCCCCGTGGACAACGTACCGAATCGGGTTTGAACGGTGACGGGAGAACCCATCGGGGAATCCTCCCCCGTCAGGGGCCAGGGACGGGTGACATGGTGAAATTAACTGAATGTTCGCAAGCGCCGTCAATGAGCACGGACCTACGGGGATTAACAGGTCGAAGGCCGCCTCCCTGTGTTTGCGGCGAGTGGTCAGGTTGCAGGTCTCATAACTGCCCGCACGGAACTGTCGCACCACCGGCGTAGAGAATGCACCCAGGTCATCCGCAGGATGAACAATGCGGAACGTGGAAACCCGGTCCCTTCGCCCGCAAGGGCAGGCCAGCCGCAAGGCATGCTGTCGGAGGGCCGGAACAGGATGCCGAAAGAAGCGAATGCCCGGCTGTAATGACCGGGATACCGGGCGGGACATTCCCGGCGCCGCAAGGCGGCAGACGTTCGGCGGGTCTCCGGTCACGCAAACACCGGATGAATCAGATGAAAGCGGGGAAGGCAAATGACGTCCCCCGGGATGGTGCGCTCCGCACGCTTCGGCCACTCTGACAGTCGGAAAGTAGCGTGAAGTACATTTTAATGTGCGGGTATCCCCACAAGGGATGCCTTTTCGGAGGCCTGAGCGGTGTGACGGGAAACTGTCACGCACCGTTCTCAGGGGGCTTGGGGCTGGCAACAGCCCCGGCTACCCGACTTTCTGAAAAAAGGGATGAATAGTTATGTTTATAAAGAAAACAGCATTAATCGTTTGTGTCATTATTCTGTTGATTGCTGCTTGTTCAGCGAGCAAAGAAAATCTGCTCACAAATACTGCAAAGGAGCATAATGAACTCCGCAAGGAATTTGATACCGCTCACGGATTTACTGTTGTTCTTACCGAAAGATGGACAGAGGTACCGAAAGACTTTCTTGAGAAATTCAGGCTTTTTACCAAACAAATAGCTGGAAAAACAAAGTTTCCGGAATCCTCTTGGGACTATGCTTATCAGGTTTCAGGTTCACGAAGCATGTTTAAGTATCCGTTTATTCTGATCCATGTGGAAGAAACAGGCAAAGTTTCCGAGGCATCGCTCAAAGAGAGCGAATTGCGGGCAAAGCTGAAAGAAGGTCTGAAAAAGACAGAGATGCATTCAAATGTCTGCAAGCTCTCTGATGCCGAACTCGGAGAAAGCTTTTATGATTCAGACAATCACATCCTGTTTTCAGAGGCAAGGATGAATATTCAGGATACGGGAACTGTTGTGGGACTCTCAGCAAGCAGACTTACTGAAAGAGGAGTGATACATTTCATGGGCTACGCATTGGAGCCCGGAGCGGACAGGCATATTGAGTTTTATAAAAATGTGGTTCGGAAAATTAAGTTGAGTGAGCTTCTGGCTTACCGGACGGAAAACGAAAATTCGGCTTCAGCTTCGGGAGTTGATTTGGGAAAAATCTGGTTCAGCGGTATGACGACACCGGTCACAATCCGCAATCTTATCCATTACACAATTCGACGTTATGATGCCACGGCAAATTCTGATATCAGACGGGCTTACAGAATTACACAGGCTTACTGTTCAAAATCTCCGAACGGCATATTGAATCTCAACGTGTTAAAAAAGCACGGCTTTAATCCTTCACAAAATATCCGTGTCTCTGTTTCGGGCAATTGTGAGGATTTTCAAATGGGAGCCTTTCATGTCAAAGGCAAAATCTTTTTCGCAGTGGATAAGACAGGAAAGATATACCAGCAAGAAGCCAAAAATCTTATGGAGTCTGTCATGGGCGGACAGCCAAAAAAGCAGAGAAGTCAGTAAAAAGTTTAACTTCAGAAAAATAACCAAATGTTGATCGTGTCAAGATAAATCCAGATCGATGGGATCGGGCACAAACCCGTGAAATTCGATATTGTTGTCCAGTGGGTGATCGCTTCAATACCTTCTTGCAGAGCTTGCTCTGGCACTAAGGAATGCGGGTTCGTCACTCTTCCCCTTGCAGGGCTTGCCCTGGCACTGGGAATGAAACGGGCGTGCAGTGAGAGTCCCACCCGGTCAAAGTGTAGCCGACAGGCCGGAAGCCGACCCCGCAGGCAAACCCGGTAACGGGAGTCTGAAGCCGGGGAAGGCGAGAATGCAGGCTCTGTGTTGAGCCCCGAAATGGGTATAGTTTGTGTCAAGTTAAATTCAGATCGTTGGGATCAGGCAAAACCTGTGAAATTCGACAATGTTAGCCAGCGGGTGATCGTGTGGTGAGGATAAAATACATATTCCCCTGTGGGGCTTGCCCTGACGTTGGAATTGAAAGAGACGCATCGCATATTCCCCTTGCAGAGCTTGCTCCGGCACTGGGAATTGAAGGAAAGTCCCGCCTGACCAAAGCCGGGCCGGCAGGTCAGTAGCCAATCCCGAGGGCAAACCCGGTTTTATTTGAGCCTGCCGAAAACGGGCGTCCCAAGCCGGGTGCGGCAAGAGCGCGGGCTGTGTGACTGAGCCCCGAAATCATTGTCATCGTGGTCACCGGATAGCTCGTGAGAATAGTTGAATCATCCGGAGATAAAAAGGAAGGGAAAGAATTATGGAATTATCTGTTGAGTTTGACGAATCCCAGTTTGAGAAATTGCAGGAAAAAGCAAAGCTTCTCGGAATCCTGCCAAAGCAGCTAATAAAAGCGGCTGTCACCGATCTTCTGAATATCCGGGATGAGGATTTTCTTTCGGCAGCAAACCATGTTTTCAGCAAAAACAAAGAATTATACAAGAGACTGAGCTGATGCGCTATCTGAATCTGGGCGAAATATTATATATCCATGACCGCGTAATCAGAGACAGCGGCGAAAGTCACGGAATCCGGAATCAGGGCGGACTGGAATCGGCACTTGCACTGCCGAGACAGGCTTTCGGAGAAACCGAACTCTATCCTTCGATAATTGACAAGGCTGCGATTCTCTGCTTTTCAATCGTCAAAAATTATCCGTTCGTTGACGGAAACAAAAGGGTCGGACATGCTGCCATGGAAACTTTTCTTGTTCTGAACGGAATGGAGGTGTCGGCAGATGTTGATGAACAGGAGCAGATATTTCTGAATCTCGCTTCCGGCGAGATGACCCGTGAGGAATTTCTTTTATGGCTTCAAAATAATGTCAGACACAGAAAAATCTGAATCGAAAATGTTGGCTAACCATCAATGATCGTGTCAAGTTAAATCTGGATCGTTGGAATCGGGCGCAAGCCCGTGAAATTCGATAGTGTTACTCAGCGGGTGATCGCTCTGACACCTCTTTGCAGAGCTTGCTCCGGCGCCGAGGAATGCGGTTCGTCACTCTTCCCTCTGCGGGGCTTGCCGTGGCATTGGGAATGAAACGGACACGCAGTGAAAGTCCCGCCCGGCCAAAGTGTGGCCGACAGGCCGGAAGCCGACCTCACAGGCAAACCCGGTTTTATTTGAGCCTGCCGAAAACGGGCGTCTGAAGCTGGGGAAGGCGAGAATTCAGGCTCTGTACTGAGCCCCGAAATGGGTATAATTTGTGGCAAGATAAATCCGGGTCGTTGGGATCAGTGACAGAACTGTGAAATTCGACAATGTCAGCCAGCGGGTGATCGTGTGATGTGGCTGAAATACATATTCCCCTGTGGGGCTTGCCCTGACGTTGGAACTGAAAGAGACGCATCGCATATTCCCCTTGCAGGGCTTGCCCCGGCACTGGGAATTAAGGGAAAGTCCCGCCTGACCAAAGCCGGGCCGGCAGGTCAGTAGCCAATCCCACAGGCAAACCCGGTTTTATTTGAGCCTGCCGAAAACGGGAGTCTGAAGCTGGGTGCGGCAAGAGCGCAGGCTGTGTCACTGAGCCCCGAAATCATTATCGTCGTGGTCGTCAGGATAGCTCGTGAAGAGTGAAAGCCGACAGTCTGTTATAACTGGAAGGCAGCAGTCCCGGATGCGACAGTGCGGCAAGCATCCGGGACACCGTCGGGGTCGGAGAGCAGGGCATGCGCCTGCGGGGTTGGCCCGGGAACTTGCGAGATCCGCATGTTTCCCTGCGTAAAGGGAAGGTACGAGGAGATCCGGCAGTGGCGAAATCCCGGCGCCGACGGGAATGTCCCGCCCGTCAGCGAGCCTGAAAAGGAACACAAACATCAGAGAAGGGCGATACGGGGTATCAGGTGAGGACAGAGAATATCGAACGAGCCTGAGACGAACATGCGGAAGTCCTGGCGGAACATAGTACCGACGGACGAAAAAAAATTTTTTTTTCGACCGGGAAGGCGGGGAAGTGACGCCCAGGCGACCCGCCGGAGGGAAGGTGAGGCCGGGCATGACGATCCGATGAGGGGAACCACGGAACTTCGGCAGGCTCAGTTACCGGGCCGGAAACCGTGCAGCCTGACTTCGGAGGAGTGTGTGATGCGGGCGTGTGCCTGCGGGCAGCATGGTTGTGCGCCAAACGGGGTCGTGCCTGTTTGGTCCTCGGAGGGGGGGACAAACTTCCGGCGCCGAGGAACCGGATGAGGGAAATCCTCACGTCCGGATCTGTGGGGGGTGCGTCTGGTAACAGGCGCATCTACCCGGAAGCGGACGGGCGGGGCGCATCGGTTATGAAGCGCATAGTCAAACCCCGCCCGCCGCTGAATTTAAGCATTATGTGCGGAGAAAAAATGAACAAAGACTGTGTGATCTGCCAAATCATCGCCTCAACAATACCGGCCCGTATCGTCTGTCGTGACGAGAATGCGATCGCATTCTTCCCCCGTGAGATGAACGCAAGGGGACATGTCGTCGTTGCGCCGATTCGGCACTGTGCTGATATCTTCGATATCCGGAACGATGTGCTGAATTCAGTAATGTGCATGGCACAGTTCCTGGCAGATCACTGTGCGCGGCAGCTCGGGGCAGACGGCATCAATCTGCTTCACGCAAGTGGCGAGGCAGCCCAGCAGTCAGTGCCGCACTTCCACGTTCATATTCTGCCGCGATTCAGGGACGATGATCTTGATGCGTGGCCCGATCTGCCGGAGTGGCAGGGCGATCCTGATGAGCTGCTGGGGCAGATGAAGGTGCCTGAGGAAAGCACATAACCAGTCGCTGCACCGGGCGGGCTACCGAGTCGGTCACGAAGAAGATCGGGAAACCCGCCCGCCGGTGAGCTTGGTCGTTAGGCATTTTTAAAGATAAAGAAATTCATCGGAGGATGATTTATGTTACTTACACGGATTGAAAAAATCGGAGATTCGGCAGCTCTGTTTCTGACAGATGAGATGCTGAAACTTCTGAACATAGGTTTCGGCGATGAAGTGGAAGTGTCAGCCAATACAGACCGAAGCCTTGTCGTCCGATCCCTGAACGAATCGGAACGGAAGCGTCTGATCGAAAAGGCGACCGGCAATGTCCTCAGACGGCGTGAGAGTGTTTACAAAAGACTCGCCGAAGGTGTGTCGGAAGGACAATGATATGATTTTCCTGCGCAAATACGAACTGCTTGAAATCCATAAGAAACTGATTGACAAATTCGGCGGAACTCACGGTATGCGGGATGATGCCGCGCTTGAATCGGCAATGGCTGCTGCTGAAAACCGTGCTTATTATGAAGAAGCGGATATTTCGGCATGTGCGGCGACATCTGCTTATCATATCACTCAGGCACACGCATTTGTTGACGGCAACAAACGTATTGCGGCAGCGGCTTCGGAAATATTTCCTGAAATAAACGGTGAAATTCCGAATGCTCCGAATGATGCCATATATGAACTGTTTATGAGTATTGCCGCAGGAGAGAAATCAAGAGACGAGGTCGAAAAAATATTTTCCGAATGGCTGTCATAAATTTTGTGTAAACACTATAAATAAGTACTCGACAATAATAAAAAATGCCTAACCCGGCGTTGCTCGTGTCAGGATAAATCCGGATCGTTGGGATCGGGCGCAGGCCCGTGAAATTCGACAATGTTACCCGGTGCGTCTGGTAACAGGCGCATCTACCCGGAAGCGGACGGGCGGGGCGCATCGGTAATGGAAGGCATCGCTAAACCCCGCCCGCCGCTGAACTGAACCGTTAGCCGCTATAAATAATGGAGTAATGGAGAAAAAAATTATGATAAGACTTGAAATACAATCCGATTTTGAAGATGCCGAATCACTTATCAGATCCGCAGTCTGTTCCGAGATAAAAAGATTGGAAATAGGACTGGGCAGAACCGACAGGGAAATCAGAAAGTTCGAGGACAAATACGGGATATCCTCCGACATGTTTGTCAGAGAATATGCGGCGGAGGATCTGGACGGCGGGGATGACGAATATGTTAGCTGGATGGGAGAGATAAGGATAAGACGGAGGATTGCCGAGGAACTGAACAGATTGAAAGAGACAGAGTATGTTACTCAGCGAATATCTGCATGAAATCACGGAGACAGTCGGCGAACTGACAAAGACGGGTCTGATTCTGTCATCCGGGCTGACCTCCGATTTCAGAACAAAAAAGATCGGTCAAATTCAAAAAGAAACCCAGAAAGCCTGACAAGTCAGTGCGAGATGTGCTTTATGACTGGAACGGTGAGGAAATCCTGCTCACCCACAGCGTCTTTTCCCGTCACATAGCAGAAGCGGCACACGACGAGGCTTATGAATATTACGAAACGCTGAAAGCGGAGATAGCGCACCCTGAATCCGTCAGAATAAGCAAAACCAGCAGACGCACAAGAATCGCAAACATAAAGCTTGCGGACAGAAGGCACGAATATCTGAGAGTCGTCATCAGATACGGGGATACTTGGCGGAGGCTGCTGGGAAGGAGAAATTACATTCTGACTTTTTACGGTGCGGATTCTCCGATCGGGGGAGAGGATGTATGTCTGAAAAAATGACAGATAACTATGAATCCCGGATGAGAATCGAAAGGGACAGGGAGCTTGATCTTTTCATAGCGCATCTCAGAGAGATAACAAACCCTCTGGAAACCCGGGTTGTCCCTCTTTTTGACGGAAACATTCTTTTCAAAGTCGATTCTGTCACGGATGAGCTTGTGCAGGTCTTCATATATGATTTTTCCGTTGTGCGCCGGAGGCTTCTGACGAAGCTGGTTTTTGTTTACACAACGGGCGCTGTTGAAAATTGGATCGGTATGCTGATAGCCGCTTTCAAAGCGGGTAAAAAAACAGATACACTCGCACCTGCAAACTCTTGTTGAAATTTTATGGACGGCTCATATTAATCATTTAATTTTATGGCTTATTGTGTCAAAAAAACAAAAATATAACCTGCGCTGAACCGGACGCAAGGGGCTACGGGTTCTCAGATGAAGTTGTTCGGTAAGCCCGCCCCTTGCGCCGGTTAGCTTTGGCGTTAGGGTGCGACACGAAGTCGCATTGTTTAGTATATGCGGCTTATGGTCAGGTTGCGGGTCTCATAACTGCCCGCACGGAACCGCTGTGCCACCGGCGCAGAGGATGCACCTAGGTCGTCCATCGGATGAACAATGCGGAACGTGGAAATCCGGTCCCTCCGCCCGTTATGCGGGCAGGCCAGCCGCAAGGCATGCTGTCGGAGGGCCGGACCGGGATGCCGAAAGAGGCGAATGCTCTGAGCAAATATGATGAGGAACACTCGGAAGACGAAGAGAGATGGATATTGCCGGGAAAATCGCTGAGCGAAGCCGTTCTTGTTGTTGTGCATACCTTCGCAGATGATGACGGCACAGAGTTTGTCAGAATCATCAGTGCCAGAAGGGCGACAAAAAGAGAGAAACAGGCATATCACAAAAGGTGTCAGACATGAAAGAAGAATATGATTTCACAAATGCGGAGCAGGGCAAATTTTACAAACCGATTGAGGAATTGGACATTCCGATCTATTTGGACAAAGATGTCAGAAAATTTTTCTTTGAAAACATGAAAGTCAGGGATGGCAGTTTTTCTCTGAATGAAATTGTCAATTCGCTAATTAATTAAGCAGGATATAGAAATTTCCAGAAAACTGCTGCCCGAACAAACGGCATAACCACAAAATGATCGTGTCAAGTTAAATCCGAACCGTTAGGATCGGGCGAAAGTCCGTGAAATTCGATAATGTTACTCAGCGGATGATCGTTCTGGCACCTCCTTGCAGAGATTGCTCCGTCGCTGAGGAATGCGGTTCGTCACTCTTCCCCTGCGGAGAATTGGGTCGGACCGACCCCAAGATCACCATAATGCTTATGAAAAAAATGCCAAAAAATAGAATTAACAACGAGTTTGTCGTGTTGCTTTCTGAAGAGTACGGCGTTCGGGACTGGTTTTGGTTTCCCAAAATGGTACCCGGAGAACTTGAGGAATGGTGGAAAAATTTGGAGTCAGTCGTTCCGTATTGTGTGACACCGGAACCATTGCCCGGAGATGTGATACAAGCCGTTGACAATTTGTCTGATATCCACTGCCAGTTAGAAAAATCAGGGACTCATTACAGCGCCCATATCCATTGTGATGATGACAGTTTTTTAATGAAACCGAATGGCGAAAAAATTTTTCATAAAGCTCATAAAGAGTACGCCACATTGCTTATGAAAGAAATATCAAAAAGCAGAATTGATAACGAGTTTGTCGTGTTGCTCTCTGAAGAGTATGGTTATCGGGATTGGCTTTGGTTTCCCAAAATGACACCCGGAGAACTTGAGGAATGGTGGGAAAATTTGGAGTCAGTCTTCCCATATTTCATGACACCGGAACCATTGCCCGGAGATGTGATAGAAGCCAATGACAATTTAGGTAACATCTACTATGAGTTAAGTGGGGCAGGGACTCATTACAGTGCCCATATCCATTGTGATGATGACAGTTTTTTAATGAGACCGAATGGCGAAAAAATTTTTCACAAACCTTATCATAGCTATCGTGATGATGATTGAGTAGTGCTGTAGACCGAGTGTCGCGTGCGGTTAGGAGAGTTCGTACCTGAAAAATCGGAATCGGTTTCTGACAAAGGATAAAGGAGATTCGTCAATGCCCAGAATTTATGTGAACGGAGCAGATATTTACTATGAGGAGAAAGGCAGCGGAAGCGAAACAGTTGTTTTTGCACATGGTCTGCTGTGGAGCGGGCGGATGTTTTCCCGACAGGTTGATGCGCTGAAGAATCGTTATCGGTGTGTCACGTTTGATTTCCGGGGGCAGGGACAAAGCGGGGTCACGGAATCGGGGTATGATATGGATGCTCTTGCTGAGGATGCGGCATCCCTTATCCGGGCGATCGGTTGTCAGCCATGTCATTTTGCAGGTCTTTCCATGGGAGGTTTTATCGGCATGCGTCTGGCAATTTGCAAGCCGGACCTTATCCGGTCCCTGATTCTTATGGAAACCTCGGCAGATCCGGAATCTTTCGGAAATAAAATCAGATATCGGGTATTGAATCTTATCGCCCGACGGTTCGGTCTGAAGCCTGTGGCAGATCAGGTTATGCCCATTATGTTCGGTGAGAAATTTTTGAAAGATCCGGACCGGGCAGGGGAAAGGGCTGTATGGCGCAGGCGCATGATCGCCAATGACCGCATCGGTATCACACGGGCAGCACAGGGTGTCATTGACCGCCGGGGTGTGTATGAGGAACTGCACAGAATCTCCGTGCCCACGCTCATTATTGTCGGAGATCAGGATGCGGCAACAGTTCCTGCAAAATCAGAACGGATACATGCCCGCATATCCGGTTCAAAACTGGTTTTTATTCCCGGAGCCGGACATTCCTCAACCATTGAAGAGCCGGAGACAGTCAACACGGCATTGGAAGATTTTCTTCGTTCCGGCATGCTCCGGCACTGACGAATGCGGATTCGTCACTCTTCCTTAGTAGTTTTTTTCTGATTATAACGCCTTTTGGGGAATTTCGTTTTCAGAGGCCCGGCCCTGTCATTCCAGGCAGGATTCTTATCATCCCTGATAAAAGATGTCAGGGACAAGTTTTTGACCCGGAATCCACCTCGTTCCCCAAAAGGCATTATAATCCGTTTTGTTCTTGCATATCCTGCGCGCCCGGTTCGGATTGGTAAATCCGAACCGCCGGATTTGTCAATCCGGCGGGAGCATGAAGGGAATCAGGCTTTGTTCTTGCATGTCCAGCGCGCCCGGTTCGGATTGGTAAATCCGAACCGCCGGATTTGTCAATCCGGCGGGAGCATGAAGGGAATCAGGCTTTGTGCTTGCATATCCTGCGCGCCCGGTTCGGATTGGTAAATCCGAACCGCCGGATTTGTCAATCCGGCGGGAGCATGAAGGGAATCAGGCTTTGTTCTTGCATATCCAGCGCGCCCGGTTCGGATTGGTAAATCCGAACCGCCGGATTTGTCAATCCGGCGGGAGCATGAAGGGAATCAGGCTTTGTTCTTGCATATCCTGCGCGCCCGGTTCGGATTGGTAAATCCGAACCGCCGGATTTGTCAATCCGGCGGGAGCATGAAGGGAATCAGGCTTTGTTCTTGCATATCCTGCGCGCCCGGTTCGGATTGGTAAATCCGAACACCGGATTTGTCAATCCGGCATGACGCGACTTTGTTCTTGAATTAAGTAACTGACCATAAATTTTCCAGTATTTTATATCCCAAACCTATGTACAGGACAAAAAAATTCGGATGCCCGAAAACCGCACGCTGTCATTCCGGGCGGAAATGCCGGGAATCGGCAGGATTCCCGGCGTTTCCGATCCGGAATCCATTTTTTGTCCTGTACTCAGATCCCCAAACAAAGGCACAGAGGCACAAGCGACTTTGTTCTTGAATTAAGTAACTGGCCATAAGTTTTCCAGTATTTTATATCCCAAACCTATGTACAGGACAAAAAAATTCAGATGCCCGAAAACCGCACGCTGTCATTCCGGGCGGAAATGCCGGGAATCGGCAGGATTCCCGGCATTTCCGACCCGGAATCCATTTTTTGTCCTGTACTCAGATCCCAAACAAAGGCACAGAGGCACAAAGGTGAGCACAGAAAAATTTATGGGCAGGTACTTAAATGGTCATTTGGGCCGGAAAATACCGGAAATCTTTTTCTGATTATAACGGATTTAGGGGAGCCTTGAACTTGAACTCAGACGTGATCATAAATGAATGTTCACGTCGGGATTCACGTTCACGTTCACGTTTAAGTCCAGGTTCACGTTCAAGTTCAAGTTCACGGGCACGGGCACGTTCACAGGGTTCCCTAATCCGTTCTTTTCTTGTGTGAAATCCTTGCGATACCTGACCAAATAAATTTTGACGGGTTCCGGATTCCGCAATGCCTTTTCAGACAAGAGTTTCCAAAAAATGCCACCCTCAAAACTTATTTGGTCAGGCGGCAGTTTTATCCTTGAATTAAATGATCCTTTAAGTTATATATGAACATTATAACAAACACGGCTTTATTTTATTTCAGAAGAAACCCTGAAAACAGAAAGATTATATTATGAGTCTATATGTGTTGCTCATCTGTGCGCTGCTTATTGTATTGCTGTCTGTGATACACCAATGGAAGCTTTTGGTGCTGCTGGCGCTGCTTTTTGCGGGAACCGCCTTCACCCTGTTATGGTACAGCACTTTGAACAAAGGAGACACCGCTGAAAAAGAGATTGAAAGTGTTCACATCCTTTACGGAACCGAAAAGAGATCGCTTCTGAAAGACCCGGAGTTCCAGGAAATTCTGAGGGAAAAGCACGGGATTGTCATCAACGGGACCAAGTCCGACAGCCTCGGACTGCCGGAGGGAAGTCTTGAAGGGATTGACGGACTGTGGCCGTCAACAGCAACAGCCGCGATAATGTTCAGGCAGCAGCGCCCGGATTTGCAGTACAAGGCACATAACATTTTCAATACGCCCGTTGTTTTATATTCCTGGCCTGATGTGACTGAGGCCCTGATCAGACAGGGGGTTGTAAGGAAAAGAGGAAATCTGCATATTGTTGCGGACCTGGGGAAGCTCCTGAAGATGGGAGATCGCACATGGGAATCCGTCAGGCTGACCCGGCAGGAGGGTCTGATTACCGTCCGGACCGCTGACCCTGAAAAAAACAGCGCGGGCTTTCTGGCAGCCGGCCTGACATCCATCGCGCTGAATAACGGCAGCATACCGGATCAGAAGGAAATCGGGCGGCATCTGCCTGCCATTCGGAAGATTTATAAACGGATGGGAGATCCGGAAAGATCGGCAGACGCTCTTTTCAACAAGTATGTCAGACAGGGACAGGGGGCGTTTCCGCTCATTTCCGCGTGTGAAAATCAGGTGATCGAACTTTATCAGACCCGGCCGGCCTATCAGGATAAAATACGACGCCTTGTCCGCGTGCTGATTCCTGAGCCGACGGTTCTGAGCGAGCACCCTTTTATCGCGCTGACAGAGAAGGGTGAAATGCTTCTGACAGCCCTTCAGGATCCGGATATCCAGAAGTTTGCATGGCAAAAATACGGGTTCCGCTCCGACGCTGTGGAGATTGACAATGACCCGGGCATCTTGAAAAATATCGGACTGCCTGGGCAGATCAAATCGCTTAATCTGCCGTCTCCGGAGGTAATGGGCAGAATTTTGGAAGGGGTAAGGGGTAAGGGTTAAGGGTTAAGGGGTTAAGGTTAAGGACGTAAATTGTGCACTTAAAAAACAAATGCCTAAGTGTCAGATATCAGAAGAACCCTTGACACATAATGCCATACTTCGTAAATTTACCCATTTTTTCCCAAATTTATCACCAAATATTTTGACAAAACCGGATACGGATAGTAAATTGAATGGAAAATGAAGGTGTTTTCTTAGTGGAAATCAGAGGAAGGGGATAATTCATAAGCCACGGAAACTAGGTACAACAAGTTGCAAATTCGTCCATCTGATAATTTTAGGGTTAGCACCGGAAAAAGGGACGGATTTCCAAGTTGCTGTACTCGTACCTAACATCTGAAAGGAAGAATAAAATGAGCTACGATTTTAATGCGGATGACGTATTTGAAATGGCCGAACAGCTTGAAAGAAACGGCCAGAAGTTTTACAAAGACGCGGCAGAGGGGGTTGACGACCCCTCCCATAAGGAACTGTTGCTCAAGCTTGCCGATATGGAAGTTGAGCATGAAAAGACATTTGCCGCGCTGAGGTCCGAACTCTCAGCAAAGGAGAAAGAATCAACGGTTTTCGATCCCCAGGGCGAGGCCGGGCTTTATCTCAAAGCACTTGCAGATACACGGGTCTTTTTTGAGAAAACGGTTGACACCTCATCCATGAAAGAGATACTCAAAGCGGCCATTGAGGCGGAAAAGGATTCCATTGTATTTTATCTGGGGATGAAGGACGCGGTTCCTGAGAATATGGGGAAAAAGCGTATGGACGCGATTATCAAGGAGGAGATGGGACATATCAAACTTCTCAGCGGGGAACTGGTCAAATGCAAATAAGCTGATCTTAATCTCTTGCTCTTGCTCGGCTACCAATTTAAGCCGGGACACCTTATATTAAACCACGAAAAACACGAAAGGACACGAAAAACAGGGTGTGTCCCATCATGTCATTCCGATCAAACTGAAAGGCGGACATTTTCCGACTTCGGCGGCGGTGGATTCCGGGTCAGAACTGAAAAAATGTCCCATTTTTTCAGTTTTGCCCGGAATGACAGGTAGGGTGGGACACCCGCCCTACATCGGGCATTCCCAAGTTTCGGAAGTCCGGCTTGAAAGGAGTCAGATGAATCGTTTTACAGATATTATGTCTTATAAAAACATGACAAAAGAACTTGTAATCCTTCTGGGCATTGCTATTGTTATCGGATTTACGGCAAATTATTTCTCCCCGAAAGGGATTGCACTTTTTGGTGAATGGGATACTTCCAAAGGGGTGATTACTGCAAAATCCAAAGAGGATGTTGTTGTCCGTGAGCTTGAAATTACAGATGTCCCTGTGGCAAAAAAAATGTATGACACCGGGAAATACCTATTTCTTGATGCCCGTTCTTATGAAGTTTACGAGGAAGGCCGCATAAAGGGGGCCGTGTCAGTGCCTGTGGGCGGATTTTATGATGTTGCTGACACATTTATAGAAAAATATCCGCTCTCCACAGGGATCATCACCTATTGCTCCGGCAGGGAGTGTGATGACAGTCATGAACTGGCGCAATACCTTTTTGATGAGGGATACACGGAGATCCATGTATTTATTGACGGCTATCCGGCTTGGAAAGCGGAGGGATATCCCATTGAATAAACATATCAGAAAATTGTTGGACAGCAGTTGGGCAGAACTGACCGTCCGCTGGTTTCTCGGCATAATTTTTATTTACGCCAGTTACCATAAAATCATTGAGCCGGCCATTTTTGCAAAAATAATCTATGGGTACGATCTTTTTCCCGGATTTGTCATCAACTTGGCAGCCATCTTTCTCCCGTTTGTGGAACTGATCTGCGGCTGCGCCCTGGTTCTCGGCATTTATCCCCGGTCCGCCACGCTGATTATCAACGGAATGCTTTTCGCCTTTATTATCGCGCTATCTGTGAATCTTATCAGGGGCCATGAGTTCGACTGCGGCTGTTTTTCATTCGGAGAAACTGGTCATGTCTCTCCCGCGGGACAGTTGCTTGTCCGGGACATCATATATTTTGCTCTCGGTCTTCAGGTATTCTTCTTTAACGGGCAGAGGAAATGGTGTATAATCAAGTCAGGTTTTCTTAAAATATGAAAATAAAATTTATTCTCCCTGCACTGACAGAAGCACAAGGACAATTTTGGAGACCTATAAAATACTCTTTGTTTCCACCATTGGGACTCGCAACTCTGGCCGGTTATCTGAAAAGTTCGGATGAAGCAGTAATACAGGATGAACATGTTGAACGGCTTGATCTGAATGACTGCCCTGACCTTGTTGCCATTCAGGTATATGTAACTTCCGCGTACAGGGCTTATGAAATTGCAGACCATTATCGGAGAAAGGGAATCACCGTTATTCTCGGAGGATTACATGTTACCGCTCTTCCGAATGAGGCTTTGCAACATGCGGACAGCATTGTTCTCGGTCCGGCAGAAGAAATATGGAGCGAAGTGCTTTATGATTTCAGACATAATATTCTGAAAAAAAGATATTTTTCAAATGTGAGAACTTTGAAAGGTCTGCCTCCTGTCAGAAGAGATCTGATTAAAAGAAAATATTATTTTGTTCCCAACTCTTTGGTAATATCAAGAGGATGTCCTCATTCCTGTGATTTTTGCTATAAAACATCTTTTTTCAGGGGAGGAAAATCATTTTACACATATACAACCGATCAGGCATTATCGGAAATTGACACCCTGAAAGGAAAGCATCTTTTTTTTCTTGATGATAATATATTCGGAAATCCGGGGCTTGCTTTTTCATTATTTTCAGGTATGAAGGGAATGGGAAGGGTCTGGCAGGGAGCAGCCACTGTAACCTCCCTGCAAAACAGAAAATTATTGCAGATTGCCGCGGAATCCGGCCTGAAAAGTCTTTTCATCGGGTTTGAAACGCTTAAACAGGAAGGACTTGTCAGACATAACAAGCAGCACAACAGAACCGATGAATATGAAAAAGTGATAAAAATACTTCATGATTACGGAATAATGATCAATGCGAGTTTTGTATTCGGTCTGGATCAGGATGATCCCAGTGTTTTCAAAGCCGCTGCTGAATGGGCAGCAGAGCAGGGAATTGAAACTGTCACTTTTCATATCCTTACCCCTTATCCGGGAACACCGCTTTATAAGCGTTTTGAAAAACAGAAAAGAATCCTGCATAAGGATTGGGATTTGTATGATACAAGACATGCGGTGTTCAGGCATCCTGTTATGAGTTCGGAAACCATAGAAACCGGCTATCGGAATGCTTACAGGGATTTTTACAAATGGACCTCAATATTAAAGAGTGCCGGTGAGAAAGAGAAAATACTTTCCGCATGCAGACATATTGCATATACTGGCGGATGGAAGAAAATTGAATCTGTCTGGGGGATACTTATCAAACTTAAAAAATTAAATCTGGCTATACCGCCGCTCGAACGGGTACTGAGAGGAGATGAAAGCGGAAAAACCTGACTCGGCGAGCACCGGACGCAAAAAAAGCCCGCGGCGGTGAGCTTTCACGATTTCTTGCTCTTGCTCTTGCTCTTAATCTTGCTCTTGCTCTTAATCTTAATCTTAATCTTAATCTTGCTCTTGCTCTTAATCTTAATCTTAATCTTAATCTTGCTCTTAATCTTAATCTTGCTCTTGCTCTTTACTCTTAATTTTGCTCGCGTTCATGTTAAATGTTAAGAGCAAGATTAAGAGTAAAGAGCAAGAGCAAGATTAAGAGCAAGAGCAAGAGATTAAGGATAATCAAAAGAAGCATTGATATTCATCAAGATATGAATCAAATCCTCAATCCCGATCCTCCCGTCATCGTTCGTATCTGCATCCGGATAAATATCGGCCGTATGTATCCCTGACAGCAACTGCAAGACCATTATCGCATCTTTCAGGTCGATGATTCCGTCGCAATTCATATCGCCGGAGACGGGTAGGACGGTGACATAAAACGCATCTGTTACGCTCTTTCCGTCGGAATCGGCGAGAAGGGTTATCTTTGCTGTTCCGCATTGATGATAATCGAGCGTCAGCGTCTCTCCGTCAATTGCTGCTTCCACAACTTCCGGGTCGGTATTCGATTCCACCATTTTTTTAATGGCGTCATCCGCGTCATCCGTATCGGTGAACAGACCGGTCATAGCTATTGTGACGGCTTCTCCGTTATTATAAGCGGTCACATCGCCTATGGGATCGGCGATTGCGGGCGGTTCATCCACGTTTTCCACCGTTATTGTAAACGGCTTGTCATATATGCCGCCCCGGGTATCGGTCGTCCTCACCCGAATAGTGTAACTCTCTTTGGCTTCATAATCAAAGCCGGACACCGCACTGAGGGTATTGCCGCTGATGGAGAACAAGCTGTTATCATTGCGGCCCGGGCCGGAGATCAGGCTGTAGGTATGAGTGTCACCGCTGTCCGCGTCAGTGGCGGAAAAGACGCCGATGTCGATGCCGTCAGGCTGATTCTCCGGTACGCTGCTACTGCTCAGGGTGACATCCTCGGGCGCATCATTGACGTCATCAACGGTGATGGAAAACTGCTTTTGAAAAATGCCGCCGCTCCCGTCATCCGTCTGGACACGGATGCTGTAATCGTGCTTTGTCTCATAATCAAATCCGCTCTTTGTTTTGAGATAATTCCCGCTGATGTGGAATGAAGCATTGTCGGCATCTCCCTTGCCGGAGACCAGGCTGTACGCATGATTGCCGGCGATGTCTTCATCAGTGGCGGAAAATGTCCCGATTTCCGTATCCGCGGGCCTGTTCTCATCCACACTGCTGTTACTCAGACTGATCTCCGTCGGCGCTTCGTTCCTGTCCCGGAGCGTGATGACGAATTGCCCGTCATAAGCAAGACCGCCACTGTCAGTGGTGCGGACGCGGATGCTGTAATCATGCTTATGGGTTTCATAATCAAAGACGGCCCCGCTCTTCAGGATGCCAGCGTCAATGATGAAAAGGCTGTTGTCAGCATCTCCCTCGCCGGAGACCAGACTGTATGCGTGACTGCCGGCGATATCTTCATCAGTGGCGGAAAATGTCCCGATTTCCGTATCCTCGGGCCTGTTCTCATCCATACTGCGGTTACTCAGGCTGATCTCCGTCGGCGCTTCGTTCCTGTCCAAGAGCGTAATGATGAATTGTCCGTCATGGGTAAGGACGCCGCTGTCAGTGGTGCGGACGCGGATGTTGTAACCATGCTTCTGAGTTTCATAATCAAAGACCGCCTCGCTTTTCAGGACGCCGGCGTCAATGGTGAAAAGGCTGTTGTCAGCATCCCCTTCGCCGGAAACCAAGCTGTAAGTGTGGGTGTCGCCGATGTCAGGATCGCTCTGCGTGGTAAATGTTCCCACCGTTGTCCCGGCAGGCTTGGCCTCATCGATCCATCTGTAGCTCAGGACAAGGCCGGCAGGAGATTCGTTTACATCGGAGACATTAATGGTGAAAGACTTGAAGCAGGATCCGCCGTTGCTGTCATTGCAACGGATGTATATCGAGTAATTATTTTTGCTCTCATAGTCAAACACCGCCGCAGTCGTCAGGGTGTCGCCTTCAAAAAACGGGGGGATTCTGATATCGTTGCGGTCAAGCATGAATGAACCGTTGTCAATCCAGCCGTCCCATCTGACGACTCTGTAAAATGTGTGACTGTCGCCGGGATCCGGGTCGATGGCGGAGAGTGTGCCGATAAATGTGCTGGCAGGCTGGTTTTCGGGTATGCTGTGACTGCCGCTCAGATTGATATCCGTGCATACATAATTGGAAGCGGATGCCGCACCCAGATCCAGGCCGATAATCACCGGGTCATGGTCGGAAGCACGATACGGATCATTGCTGTATAGGCTGGCGAGTTGTCCATCGGATTTATTCTCTTTATTGTAATCGAGCGCATGCGGTTCGTCAACATTGATATGCCAGTGTGTAGCGCCCTTTGCCTGGGATGCCAGGCTGTCGTTTGCGAATGCATGGTCAATATATCCGGCCTCACCGAAATAGACATACGAATACGCGTCTGTCCCGCAGAACTCTGCGATCAGGTTGGCATAGCCCGCGGCCTCGATTGCGGCAATCGGGTCTTCCTTTGCGTAAGCATTCAGGTCGCCGATGATGAGGATGTCGGGATCTTTGCTGTCGGTGGGGTCGGTTCCGAGCCAGGATATCAGGGTCTCTGCGGCCTGGGTTCTTTTGAGATTCCAGCATCCCTGGCCGTCGCCCTGATCCGCATTGTCTCCGCTGGCACTGCCGCAAACCCTTGCTTTGAAATGGTTGACCGCCACTGTAAAGCGTTCATTCGTTGAAATCTCTTCAAAAGTCTGTGCCAATGGCGGATGTGGCCAGATATTGGTTGTAGCGGCGGAACCGACAGGCGTGACTGTTTCCACGCGATAGAGGAGGGCTGCTTTTATCTTATCCAAACCGAGATCGAAACCGGGGTCTATGAAGGCGTAACTCACACCGGCGGCAGCGGCGTCATTTAAGCCGTTAATTAAATCCTGAATCGCACTGCCTGTCCCATAGTCGTCGTTCTCTATTTCTGTCAGGCCGATCACATCTGCATTCATTGCCAAGATTGCGCTGATGATTTTGCCGCGCTGGCGGTTGAATTCGGAGAATGTATCCGCACCGCGGGAGGTCGGAAATTCGCCGCCTGCGCCGTCTCCGTTGAAATAGTTCAGCAGATTGAAGCCGGCGATTCTGAGCCTTCCGCCCACAGATGGCGCAGTTGTACGCGGGTTGGCGGAAACAAATACCGGATTGACAGTCGGATGGACGCTGTATTTATCGAATGCGTAATGCAGCAGGACGCCGGTGAGGCCGCTCACTGTATCGCCCGCGCGCAGAGTATTGGACGCGCTGAGTCCGGAGCCGGGATAGGGGATCGGGTCCGGGTACTCGATGCTGCTGCCGTCGTCAATGATGATGCGATTGAGTTCATTGGCGGCCTGCTGTGCATTGGCTGATGCGCCCGGGGCTGTAACCGCGGTCGGGTTCATCAGGCGTCCGGATGAGAGGACGATCTGACCGTAACGGCCCAAGTCACGGTTATCCGTGATCGTGAGGGTTTGCGACAGTTGAATCCGCATCCCTTCATATCGTTCAAGGTCGGCGAGGTCTGCAAAGGGGAGGTTCACTACTGCTGGCGAGGGTAATGCCGCTACGCTGGTGCAAATTATCACCTCACTGACATTCTTTAACTCCGTAAGATCATTGTACTCATCCACCTCGCCTGTCACGCGTACCACGTCGCCCACATTAACATTCACGCTGTTATAATAAACAAAGATTCCCTCGGATGTCGCTGGATCATCGTCGGCATCCGCATCCTCTTCCTGGACAAAAAAGCCGCTGAATTGATTTGCTTCCTGGAAATCGCCGACGACCACGCCCTCAATGGTGTGGGTGTTGCCGTCCTCCGGGCTGGCCGGGCCGGCACCCTGGATGTCATGGATGAATGTGGCAGGGCCGCCGCAGCCTGAGCAGTTGGCTACTTTTGGTGTGGGAGCGGCTTGGGTATAAGTGCTGGTATTCCGCTGACCGCCGGAGCCGTTCGGGCATCGCTGGTTCGAGTGATTTACTGAATCGCCTTCACCGGCCTCGTTCACTTGCGGCTCGCCTGTGTTAAGCAGCACGAGGAGACCTGTATCATCCGGATCATTCGTACCGTAAACAAACGCATCGAGCAGATTCGCTGTTGTGACAGGTGTGTCTACTGGAAAGTCAGCTTCATCACCCACATATAGCACCACAGCATCCGAACCGTTTTGCAGCCATTCATCCTCAAATTCTATGTCAATGTCTGCCGCCACATCTCTGTTGGCAATGAGAAGATAACCGCCCGCATCAGTTTTATAGCCGTCCAAGTCAATTGCATCAAACGGTGTGAGTCTGTAGGTTTTATCATCGTGGCCATTGTAGAAAACCAGCACAAGACCATCCAGAGCGGTATTGCCTGCTCCGCCGTCGTAGAGTTCTATGAACTCTGAAGTATCGCCGTCTGTGTCACAATCCACTTCATTGATGACAATGTGGGTCGCTATCGTGTTGACCGTGCCAAAGCTCCAGTCGTGATCATCCGTCATATAATCAGACGGGTCATCAGCGTCGTCATTGATCTGGTCTTTGTCTATTGTTATCGTGCAGGTCTCCCCGTTTGAAAAATCAGTACTCGGATCAATTGTCCAATTTTTGGGGCCGCCGGTCACTGATGTGTCGCTGACATTACGCGTGCCGCTCGTTCCACAGACAATTTGAAACCAGTTCCCGCTCACACTGACAGGCTCACTGAATCGGATATCGATGTTGGCGTTGGTGATTACATTTGCAGTGCCGTCAGCCGGCGTGGTGCTGAAAACATAAGGCGCAACATCACTGTCAGATACAGCAACCTCGATATTATCTATACCGTATTCATCCCGGGAACCGCTACCAGTAGCATCTTTACCTGTCCATTTCAGATAAAAAAGGTCGCCGTTAGCAATGCTGAGGCCCGTGAGTATGGCTGGCTTGAGTTCGGATTCGGGTGGCTGCCGCCACACAGGAGTTGTATCAGCCTCTCCCGGCGTTGTAAAATTAAGCTCGGAAACCTCTGTGTATGCTGAATTATCTGATGAATAAGAAAAATTTAATGTGTTTGCCCGTACTTCGTCGTTATAATACCAGATGTCATAAGAAACATCTAACTGAGTAACAGTTTCCCCTGTGTTGTTTTGAATTTTTAAAATAATCTCGCCGGGAGTAAAATCACTTCCGCCCGGCTGTACGCCAAGAGCGATGTTTCCACCGCCCACATCAAAGGCATAAATCCCGCCAGTAGATACACCGCCGTCTGACTCGCCTCTGGCAAAATCACCTGATGTCTGAGTGTCTCCGAAGTCCAAAACGCCGCTATTGAATCCCGTAACTATCCATACATCGGAATCCAATTGTCCGACCTCGGGGACAGGTGCAAAACCGTCCCCTGCAAAGCCGACAAAATCGACTGATAGTAAACTCTCCTGGGCAGAGACAGGAGATGAAACAGCAAAGGAAATAAATAAAAGAAAAACTGTCAAATTAACAAACTTACAAAAAATTTTCATCATCAACATACCCTCCTTGAACCATAAAATGTTTTAATATCCCCCGATCTTCGGGGTGTGCCGCCCGAAAGCCATAATTCATATTATATTTGATTTCAAAAATCAACCCCTTTTTTGCTTATAAAAAAAATATTTATGGTTATCAGATTTTGCTTTGAAATTGTACGCGCAGACAAATATCTGTTTTCCGACTGTTCCAAACATCATTTTCCCCCTGAAAGGATTGCCCGAACATCCTGCACAGCAACCTCCGGAGTGCCAAAATGAGCCGCTAGGCGAAATTTTGGCAACATTCACCCAAAAGTTTCATTGTTAATTTAGTCAGATCCGGAGTGCCAAAATGAGCCGCTAGGCGAAATTTTGGCAACATTCCCCATAAAGTTTCATTCAGACCAACCGAACATCCCGCACGGCAACTTCGGAGTGCCAAAATGAGCCGCTAGGCGAAATTTTGGCAACATTCACCCAAAAGTTTCATTCAGACCAACCGAACATCCTGCACGGCAACTCCGGAGTGCCAAAATGAGCCGCTAGACGAAATTTTGGCAACATTCCCCCAAAAGTTTCATGTTAATTCAGTCAGATCCGGAGTGCCAAAATTTTGTATGGGGCTCGTTTTGGTACTTTGGAGTTGACATAAAGTTTCGGATGGTTGAATGCTGCCAAAATTTCGCAACTCGTAAATTCGTCCCCCTCTTATATAATAGATAAAAGGGGGACGAATTTACGAGTTGCTGTACTAGTACAGCAAATCATAAATTCGTCACCCCTGACCAAGGCGTGCTGTTCCAACCAGGGCGTGATCCGAAGGCCATTTTGCCCGGAATGACAGCGTGGGGTTCCTCCGCGCTAAGTTGGGCTGGTCTGATTTTTTGTCAGTGGATTCCGGGTCAAAATTGCCCGGAATGACAGCGTGGGGTTCCTCCGCGCCAAGTTGGGCTGGTCTGTGGATTCCGGGTCAAAATGGCAGGGCCAATGTGTGATCTGACCAAGGCGTGCTGTTCCAACCAAGGCGTGCTCCGAAGGCCCTGCCATTTTGCCCGGAATGACAGCGTGGGTCTGATTTCTTGTCAGTGGATTCCGGGTCAAAATGGCAGGGCCAAGGTGTGATCTGACCAAGGCGTGCCGTTCCAACCAGGGCGTGCTCCGAAGGCCCTGCCATTTTGCCCGGAATGACAGCGTGGGCTGGTCTGATTTCTTGTCAGTGGATTCCGGGGCAAAATCGCAGGGCCAAGGCGTGCTGTTCCAACCAAGGCGTGATCCGAAGACCCTGCCATTTTGCCCGGGATGACAGCGTGGGGCTCCTCCGCGCCAAGTTGGGCTGGTCTGATTTCTTGTCAGTGGATTCCGGGTCAAAATGGCAGGGCCAAGGTGTGCCCCGACCAAGGCGTGCTCCGAAGGCCCTGCCATTTTGCCCGGAATGACAGCGTGGGGCTCCTCCGCGCCAAGTTGGGCTGGTCTGATTTCTTGTCAGCGGATTCCGGGTCAAAATCGCAGGGCCAAGGTGTGCCCCAACCAGGGCGTGCTCCGAAGGCCCTGCCATTTTGCCCGGAATGACAGCGTGGGGCTCCTCCGCGTTAAGTTGGGCTGGTCTGATTTCTTGTCAGTGGATTCCGGGTCAAAATGGCAGGGCTTCAGAACACGCCTTGCTCAGAGCGCAAACCCACTGTCATTCCGGGCAAAATGGCAGGGCCTTCGGAGCACGCCTTGGTCAGAGCACGACCGGCCCTGCCATTTTGACCCGGAATCCATTATTCCCGACCGAAACACACTGTCAAACTGAAAAATGTAAGATGCCAAAAAATCTGAAATATTTTTTATCAGTGGATTCCGGGTCAAAATGGCAGGCCAGGCGTGCTGTCCCAACCAAGGCGTGATCCGAAGGCCCTGCCATTTTGCCCGGAATGACAGCGTGGGGTTCCTCCGCGCCAAGTTGGGCTGGTCTGATTTCTTGTCTGTGGATTCCGGGTCAAAATCGCAGGGCCAAGGTGTGACCAAGGCGTGCTGTTCCAACCAAGGCGTGCTCCGAAGGCCCTGCCATTTTGCCCGGAATGACAGCGTGGGTTCCGTGTTAAGTTGGTGTGATCTGACCAAGGCGTGCTGTTCCAACTAGGGCGTGCTCCGAAGGCCCTGCCATTTTGCCCGGAATGACAGCGTGGGGTTCCTCCGCGTTAAGTTGATTTCTTGTCTGTGGATTCCGGGTCAAAATGGCAGGCCCAGGGTGTGATCTGACCAAGGCGTGCTGTTCCAACCAGGGCGTGATCCGAAGGCCCTGCCATTTTGCCCGGAATGACAGCGTGGGGTTCCTCCGCGCTAAGTTGGGCTGATTTCTTGTCAGTGGATTCCGGGTCAAAATGGCAGGCCAAGGTGTGATCTGTGCTGTTCCAACTAGGGCGTGCTCCGAAGGCCCTGCCATTTTGCCCGGAATGACAGCGTGGGGTTCCTCCGCGCCAAGTTGGGCTGGTCTGATTTCCTATCAGTGGATTCCGGTTCAAAATGGCAGGGCCAAGGTGTGATCTGACCAAGGCGTGCTGGGCGTGATCCGAAGGCCATTTTGCCCGGAATGACAGCGTGGGGTTCCTCCGCGCCAAGTTGGGCTGGTCTGATTTCTTGTCAGTGGATTCCGGGTCAAAATGGCAGGGCCAAGGTGTGATCTGACCAAGGCGTGCTCCGAAGGCCCTGCCATTTTGCCCGGAATGACAGTGGGGCTCCTCCGCGTTAAGTTGGGCTGGTCTAATTTCTTGTCAGTGGATTCCGGGTCAAAATGGCAGGGCCAAGGTGTGATCTGACCAAGGTGTGCTCCGAAGGCCCTGCCATTTTGCCCGGAATGACAGCGTGGGGTGATCTGACCAAGGCGTGATCCGAAGGCCCTGCCATTTTGCCCGGAATGACAGCGTGGATTCCTCCGCGCCAAGTTGGGATGGTCTGATTTCTTGTCAGTGGATTCCGGGTCAAAATGGCAGGGCCAAAGTGATCTGACCAAGGCGTGATCCGAAGGCCCTGCCATTTTGTCCGGAATGACAGCGTGGGTTCCTCCGCGCCAAGTTGGGCTGGTCTGATTTCTTGTCAGTGGATTCCGGGTCAAAATGGCAGGGCCAAGGTGTGATCTGACCAAGGCGTGCTCCGAAGGCCCTGCCATTTTGCCCGGAATGAC
>JAUCGI010000011.1:0-33900 GCA_030378035.1 Desulfobacterales bacterium HSG2 | reverse complement strand
ACAGCGTGGGTTCCTCCGCGCCAAGTTGGGATGGTCTGATTTCTTGTCAGTGGATTCCGGGTCAAAATGGCAGGTGTGATCTGACCAAGGCGTGCTGTTCCAACCAAGGCGTTATCCGAAGGCCCAGTGGATTCCGGGTCAAAATGGCAGGCCAAGGCGTGCTCCGACCAAGGCGTGCTCCGAAGGCCCTGCCATTTTGCCCGGAATGGTATGAAATGTCGCGGACGGGTTTACAAATCCCGTCCGGCAGGACAAGATCACTTGGAAACTGGTGTGAAATGTCGCGGATTGCAAATCCCATCCGGCAGTTCCAGTCTGGCTGTCACTTGAAAACTGGTGTGAAATGTCGCAGACGGTTTGCAAATCAGGACAAAAAAATGTCGCGGACGGATTTGCAAATCCGGCAGTTCCAGATCCGACAGGGAAAAAATCCTGTCCGACAGGATGAGCTAAAAGTTGAGGATCAGCCTCAACATTAACTCTTAAACTTTTGGCTCTTAATTTTCACCTTCAGATATTCACCCTCAGATATTAACCTTACCCCTTAGCTCTTAACCCTTATCCCAAAATAATTAAAAATTTGCAAAAAAAACTATTGACACATCGAATTAAAAGGTGTATCAAGGTTTTTTGACGATGAGGGAGAGGTGGCCGAGCGGCTGAAGGCCCTGCTCTCGAAAAGCAGTATTCTGCCAAAAGCGGAATCGTGGGTTCGAATCCCACCCTCTCCGCCAGCATAATATCTGGTAAATTAAGCGGCAGAGTTTTCCATATACAGAAACAGGAACTGATCTGAGTGTTTCATCAGTTGTTGAAATGGCTGAGGGGTGCAGTATCCCGGAAGGAAACTTTTAAGTTCAGTTCTTTGATGATTGTGCGGTAAGAGATTATCAACTTTGACATATTCGGAGGCACATAATGAATTGGCAGGAAGCATGCGGACATCCGAATTTGCAAAATTTACCCTTTAAAATCGAGCTTGATGAAAGTGGAAAAATAATAATGAGTCCGGTCAAGGTAAATCATTCCGCATATCAGGCTGAAATTTCTTATATGTTGCGTTCAATGCTGAAGAAGGGGAAAGCTCTGACAGAATGCGCGATAGGAACATGCAAGGGAACCAAAGTCGCCGATGTGGCTTGGGCGTCACAAGAGCGATTTGCAAAAATCATACATGAAACAGAATGTTCAATAGCCCCTGAAATCTGTATAGAGGTGATATCTCCCAGTAACACCCGGGATGAAATAGATGAAAAAAAAGAACTCTATTTTGAAAACGGGGCTGAGGAAGTCTGGATTTGTACAAATGACGGAGATTTAAGTTTTCATATTCCGGGAAAAGAGATAAAAAACTCGATATTATCGCCTGAATTTCCGAAAAGAATTGACCTTATATAAATGATAATGAAAACCGGCGAGGTTTCCAAAACCTTGCAATTGACAAACAACAAATTTTTATACCTGCGGAGAGATGTCCGAGCTGGCTGAAGGAGCACGACTGGAAATCGTGTGTACTGCCAAAAGTGGTACCGAGGGTTCGAATCCCTCTCTCTCCGCCATCAATGTGAATTGGGGAATCAGGAATTGGGATTTAGAAGAAGCTGATCCTTAATTTGCATTATCAGTTATCAATTAACTGACATGAAAACCAGGTTTTTGGAAAAAACCTGGTTTTTGGATTATTGGATGACATCCTGCCTTGTTCCTGCATAAAAATACGATCCCGGATAGCCATCAGACGAATCCGGAGTGCAAAAATGAAATTTTTGCACGCCGGACTTTATAATTTCCAATGCAAATTTAAGATTAAACGGATTCCTAATTTTTAATTTGCATAAACAGACAAGTTCCGAAGTTTCTGAAACTTTTTTATCATGTCCTACCTTGTTCTTGCACGAAAATACCGCCCCCAGACATTTGAGCAGGTTGTCAAACAGGAGCATGTCACCCAGACCCTGGCCAATGCCATTTTGTCAGATCGGGTCGCCCATGCCATCCTGTTTTCAGGTCCCAGGGGAACCGGAAAAACAACTGTTGCCCGCATCCTGGCAAAGGCCATGAATTGCAAGGAGGGGCCGACCCCGCTTCCTTGCAACAAATGCCGATCCTGCGAAGAGATCACTTCGGGAAGCGCGGCAGACGTGTTTGAAATTGACGGCGCGTCAAATAACGGGGTGGATCAGATCAGGGAACTGCGTGAAAATGTGAAATACATGCCCGCGCACAGCCCATACAAGATCTATATTATTGATGAAGTCCACATGCTCAGTATTGCCGCGTTCAATGCGCTTTTAAAGACCCTTGAAGAGCCGCCATCCCATATCATGTTCCTCTTTGCCACGACCGAGCCTCACAAGATCCCCATCACCATTCTGTCCCGATGCCAGCGCCATGATCTCAGACGAATTGATCTTGAATCTGTGGCAAAACACATGAAATCGCTTTGTGACCGGGAGGGGATCGGTGTTGATGAAAAGAGCTTGGAACTGATTGCACGGGAATCCGGCGGAAGCATGAGGGACGGCCTGAGCCTTCTGGATCAGGTGATGACCTGCACCGAGGGAGCAATCACCCATGAGCAGATACTGGACATCCTGGGAATCATAGACCGGAAGGTTCTTTTTGATATTTCAGCGGGCATTTTACGCGGGGATGTTCCGGAGATACTCGACATTTTCGACAATGTTTACAATCACGGACATAATATAAAAGAGCTCTATTCCGATCTTATGGAGCATTTCAGAAATCTGCTGGTGGTCAGGATGGGGAAAAGGGTGGACAAACTGGTGGATGTTCCCGCGCATGAGATCGCGCTGATGACCGAGCAGGTAAGGAATGTTTCCGAAACTTATCTGAGCCAGTTGTTGGACATCCTTTTTAAAGAGGAATCTTCAATCTATCTGTCATCCCAGCCGAAACTCGCGCTTGAGATGGCTTTTGTCAGAATGTTTCAGACAAAACCGGTTCTGCCCATTGACCTGCTTATTGAAAAACTCGATAATCTCAAAAAAGGGATACATGAAAGTTTGGCAGATGATGAGCAGGCCCCCTTGTCTGATCGTCCCCAGACCGGTGCCCAACCTGCTTATGATCATCCCCAAGCCGGAGAATGGGAAGGAAGGAAGCCGGCACCTGCTTATGAGCGTCCCCAAGCCGGAGAATGGAAGCCGGCACCTGCTTCTCAAGCCGGAGAATGGGAAGGAAGGAAGCAGGCACCTGCTTCCCAAGCCGGAGAATGGGAAGGAAGGAAGCAGGCACCTGCTTCCCAAGCCAGAGAATGGGAAGGAAGGAAGCAGGCACCTGCTTCCCAAGCCGGAGAATGGGAAGGAAGGAAGCAGGCACCTGCTTCCCAAGCCGGAGAATGGGAAGGAAGGAAGCCGGCACCTGCTTCCCAAGCCGGAGAATGGGAAGGAAGGAAGCAGACACCTGCTTCCCAAGCCGGAGAATGGGAAGGAAGGAAGCAGACACCTGCTTATGAGCGTCCCCAAGGCGGAGAATGGGAAGGAAGGAAGCAGACACCTGCTTATGAGCGTCCCCAAGGCGGAGACTCGGAACAAAGGAAACCTGCTTATGATCATCCCCAAGCCGGGATACCGGAGCGGGAAACTGTCAGAACTCCGGAGCGAAAGGATGCCGGAATTCCGGGACGGGAAATCGCCGGCCCCGGAGAACAGGGAAGCTCATATTCACAAGGGGAAGTCGGAAATTGGGAACATGAAGAACCGGTCAGAGAGGCATTAAACGCACATCCGGACGCGGAGCCTCAGCCCCCCAGTGTTGCCGTTTTATTTGATCCCGACAAAGGCCCTGAGAAAAACTGGGAAAAGTTTGTTGATATTGTTTCGGAAAAATCTCTTGCTCTGAGCACATGTCTGGAAAAATGCATCTTGAAAGATATGACGGATCACCGATTGGAGATCGAAGTCACTGATAACGGTTTTTTCCGGCAAAGGATCGATAAGAATAAAGCAGTCATAAAAAGCATTTGCAATGATTTCTGTGGAAAAGAGGTGGAACTGGTGGTTGTAAATGTCGAAAAAAGTCAGGAGAATGACGGGCTGACAAAAAAAAACAAAATCGATCTTGCAAGACAGGATGTTTTAAATCATAAGATGGTTAAGGCCGCATTGGAGATTTTCGGCGGCAGGATTACAGAAGTTAAAATTTTATAATTTTCCCGGTTTACCCGGTTTCAGATGATTAAGGAATAACTTTCCCATTTTTCTTGCTCCCACTCCTGCCCGCGTCCGATTAAGAGCAAGATTAAGATTAAAATTAAAATTAAGATTAAAAAATTTGAAGAGGAGGTTTTTTATGAAGGGCATGGGAAACATGATGAAACAAGCCCAGAAACTTCAGACCAAAATGCTCAAACTTCAGGAGGAGTTGGCTGAAAAGACTGTTGAGACAGCTTCCGGAGGCGGCATGGTCAGAGTTGTGGCAAATGGCAAACAGCAGATCGTATCCATTAATATCGAAAAGGAGGTTGTTGACCCTGACGATGTTGACATGCTTCAGGATCTGGTGCTTGCAGCGGTAAATGATGCTTTGACAAAATCCCAGGAAATGGTTTCAGGAGAGATGGGCAAGCTTACCGGAGGGCTGAATATTCCGGGATTAATGTAGTCTTGATACTTGATACTTGATACTTGATGTTTGATACTTGATACTTGATGTTTGATACTTGATACTTGATGTTTGATACTTGATACTTGATGTTTGATACTTGATACTTGGAACTTGAAGAACTTGAAGTATCAGGTATCAAGCACCAAACATCAAACACACCAAACATCAAACATCAGTAACACCACTAAGCACCAAACTTCAAACTTCAAACATCGGACACCAAACATCAGACACCAAGCATCAAACACCAAAACATCAAGCATCAAACACCAAGCACCAAGCACCAAGCATCAAGCATCAAGCATCAACATCAAGCACCAAACATCAAACATCAAGCATCAACATCAAGCACCAAACATCAAACATCAAGCATCAACATCAAGCACCAAGCATCAAGCATCAAGCATCAAGCACCAAACATCAAACATCAAGCACTATGAGTCATTATCCGTCATCCATACTGAATCTGATAAGAAATCTTTCAAAACTTCCGGGAATCGGCGAAAAGACAGCGGAGCGTCTTTCAATGCATATCCTCCGGATGCCGATCAGGGAAGCGAATGAACTCGCTCACAGCATACTGGAACTCAGGGAAAACGTGAGGCTCTGCTCTCTGTGCTTTGCTTTAAGCGACGCGGAGATTTGCAATATCTGTGGAAATCCTGAAAGAGATGCTGCCCTTTTATGTGTGGTGGGACAGCCGGCAGAAATGGTGGCCATCGAAAGATCCGGATCTTTTAGAGGACTGTATCACATTCTGCAAGGGGTCCTGTCGCCCATGGACGGCATCGGGCCGGATAATATCAGGATCAGAGAGCTTATATCAAGAATAGAAGAGGGTCAGGTCAGGGAGGTTGTACTCGCCACAAGCACAAATGTGGAGGGGGAAGCAACCGCGTCATATATTGCGGAATGCCTTAAAGATTACCCGGTTGAAGTGACGCGGATCGCTTCGGGCGTCCCCATAGGAGGGGAACTGAAATATGTGGATCAGGTCACTCTGGGGCGGGCCATGGAGGATAGACGTACATTTTAGGGACAACGGACAACGGACAACGGACAACGGACAACGGACAACGGACAACGGACAATGGACAAACAGATTTTCAATTGTAAAAAATGCGGCGATTGCTGTAAGGGGTACGGGGGAACTTTTGTCACGGCGGAAGATGTTGAAGCTATTGCTGCTTATATAAAAACAGACCCGGAGCGTTTTGTTGCGGATTACTGTGACATGTCAGGGGGAAAACCAGTTCTGGCCCAGGGCGGAAACGGTTACTGCATATTCTGGGATGAAGTATGCACGATTCATCCGGTGAAGCCGCGGATGTGCAGGGCATGGCCTTTTATAGAAAGCGTACTGACGGATATAAACAACTGGCATATCATGGCCGGCGTATGTCCCGGTATTCGTACAGATGTGCCTGATGATGTCATACGGGCGTGTGTTAGGGAAAAGGTGGTTGGTGTTTAGTTATTTTGTGTTTTGTGTTTTGTTGTTTTGTTGTTTTGTTGTTTTGTGTTTTGTGTTTTGCATAGACACCAAACAACCAAACAACCAAACAACCAAACAACAAACAACCAAACAACCAAACAACAAACAACAAACAACCAAACAACAAACAACAAACAACCAAACAACAAACAACCAAACAACCAAACACCAAACAACCAAACACTAAACCCAATCCTTAAACTCTGCCAGCCTGTAAAAAACATTCCCCTCCTGATCCGAGACAGTCCTGATGAGAATATTCCGATCCTCAAGCGCGTTAAGTCCTTTGTTCAGTTCATCTTCTGTGGCGTTCCATACGCCGAGAAGATTTTTGACAGAGATGCGTGCATCAGAATCCGCAAGGCTGCAACAGAGCAGATAAACAGAGACTGTTTCCACGGAAAAACCCATTTCAAAAATTTTCTGATTCATTGACGGCATTTTGTTTGTTCCTTTGTATTTTGTATTTTGTGTTTTGGTGTTTAGTATTTAGTGTTTTGTATAGACTCAAGCACCAACTCTAAACACCAAAACGCTAAACACCAAAACGCTAAACACCAAACACTAAACACTAAACACTAAATACCAAAACACAAACACATGATTGGAATACTTGATTCAGGAATCGGCGGTTTGACTGTTGCCCGGGCGCTGTCAGATCGGCTTCCCGATTATAATATGGTTTTCTTTGGCGATACTGCCCGTGGTCCTTATGGGAGCAAGAGCGCTGAGATCGTTACCGACTGCACCCTCCGGGGTATTGATTTTCTGTTAAACAGAGGCTCGGAAATCATCGTAATCGCGTGTAATACCGCTTCATGTCTCGCAGGTGAACGCGTGACAGAACGGTTTGATATCCCGATATTTGAAGCGGTCACTCCTGCCGCGGAGCTTTCAGTTGAGATTTCCGAAAAATCCGGAATCGGAGTTATCGGGACACGGGCTGTAATAGACAGCGGGGCTTATGAAAAAAAGATCAGAGAACTGGATCCCCGGGCAAGAGTCTGTTCGGCAGCCTGTCCCCTTCTTGTTCCGCTGGTGGAAGAGGGATGGCTCAGAAAGCCTGAAACCCGGATGATCGTCAAAAAGTATCTGCACCCCTTAAAGGTCAGGCAGATTGACACGCTCATTATGGGATGTACCCATTATCCGATCTTAAAAAAGATCATCCAGAGAAAAATCGGGAAACGAGTCAGTCTCATCGATTCATCCACGACCGTCGCTGAGAAAGTAAGGCAGTTTTTGGAGCAGCATCCTGAAACTGACGATTTGCTGGGTAAGGAAGGGGAGACCGAGTTCTTTGTGTCGGATCTGACAGAACACTTAAAAAAGGCGGCAAAGGTTACATTTGGGAGGAATGTTCTGCTTAAAAGAATTGAACATTGAATCAGGCCGCGCTGAAAAATCCGTTTTTTTTAGAAAGACCCGGGGAAAAATTCAAAAACACCCTAATCGGGGTATTATACAGACAATGATAATTGCGAAAAAGCAGTTTGTCAAATGTGCTGTTCTTTTCAGAAAGTCCTGATGAAAATGCTTGACAACACATTTTATCTGTGATAATTTGCGTAAATATGAAACGGAAGGCCGGAACTTTTCGGTATGCCGCAAGGCTTTTCGTGCGCCCTGAACACAGCCGTTAGGCTGCAAGTTAAGGAGTTGCCCATTTAGAAACAAACACGAAGATATATTTATTAACATAACAATGGTAACAGCCAAACATAAATATACTTTTACGCCAGACTATGCTGTTGCGCCAGGTGGGAAACAATGGAAACTCTGGGTATGAAACAGAAAGAACTTGCTATACGCAGCGGCCTTACCGTGCAATCATTAAACCGGATTTTCAAAGGGGAGCAGCCAATCTCCCATGAAACAGCCAATCGCCTTGAATTGGTAGTCGGTGTTCCGGCTTCAATATGGAATAACTTGGAGGCTCAATACCCCGCCGCTGAATTTGAGCGTTGGGCTAAACTCTAAATTGGAAAGAACAAAATGACAGTTAGGAAAAAGTGGAAAATGAGCAAGGACCCGTTGTATAGGGGCGATGGGAAGGACTCTGTCTGTGTTCCCAATCCGAAAGCAGATGATTCCATTGTCCGCCATATAATGTATTTTGAAGGACCAGGGCGAGAGACACCTTATCTGTCAACGTCAGAAGAGTACGAGCTTGCGGAAGAATTTTCGAATGGCTCAGTTTGGGAAACCTTTGTAAACATAGCCAAAAAAGAATCAGTTAAACATATAAGTCGCACAGAACTGTTATCACTGATGAAAGGAAACGGAAAAGGGAAGGCAAAATGGCCGAATGCGTTCGAAGTGATGCAAGCCAGACGCTATGTGGAACAATGGGGCGAACATTTGCTTGATTTTCGGAATATTGACGATCCAACCATAGTAACAAAGAAAATTTTTTCAAAATCATGAAACTTCATTCCTGTCAGAATTGCTGGTTCAACGGCCTTCAATACGGGGCGCTTGGTTTGGCTGTTGGTTATTGTGCCATGCATAAGAAAATATTGAACTTTCCAGATGGAACCACATGCGGATTACACCTTCGCAAGGATCTGACTCTTAGCAGAGCATTGGAGGTGTCGGAGACACATAAAAAAAAATATCCTGTCGAACTTATATGTCGGATAAATGATGGGAAACACCACGATAGCGATATGTCTGATGATCAAAAGGATATGGAACGGCTGAAAAAGGATCCTGTGGCAGACACAGTGACAGACTATGGTGAACTAGGCTCAACCATAGAATCACTGGCACAGTTGAAAGCCATGCCAGGAGCCCGGGCAGAGCTGGCAATGCTCAGTTTGGGCCGAGGATATGCCAACAATTGCGTGCTGAATGATGGAAAGTGGACCAGTGGGGTGCATCTGTATTGGTGGAGTCGAAGGAGACTATCTTATATACCAGAAGTTCAAGTCACTGATTTGAGGAGTGTCGGAGCAACACAATTATCTCGGCAAATTGACCTGACTTCGTGGTCGTTGGTTATGCTCAGGCTTACTTTCATTGAGGATATCATCACTTACGCACGCGATCAGGGCGATCCTCTTGGCAAAACCCCAAGTCTGACTGAGCAGGCGGCGCTATCTCTGAATACCTTTAATCTGAATAACTTAACCAAATGGATAAAGTCCGAAGCAATCCCCCAACTTGATGCTCAGTTGTCAAAAGATCGCTATGTTGAGTTGGCGAACCAGTTGCATTCAGCAAGAACGTGCGCAGAGGCCCAACAAAACGCTGCGCTGGACGGGGATTCCGCTGGCGCTTCATCCCCGCCAGTGAGCTAATCGTTATATTAAGCCTTCGGCAGGGGAAGGAGGAGCTTTTCCCCATAGGGTGGCTTAACATAACCAGCGCCGGAGCGGACAAGCCCGGGTCAGAGATCCGGAAGCTGACGGGTTGCCGGGGATGTGTTCGCTGTCGGGCTGCTCAGCTTAACATTATAAATCGCAAACGAGTAATAAATGAGATTCAGAATATTGATAATTGCGCTACTAAATACCAATCTGTATTACTCCGGATAAAGGAAAAAAGGTTTGAAAATAAAAATATTGGGTAATGGCGGAGCAATAAATGATGGATTACCATACAACTCTTTCATTATAAATGATGGTTTTCTCATAGAATCTCCTCCGGATATAATAGGAAGTATTTTCAGGGAAAAAATAGATCCTCAAAAGATAAGTGCCATATTCATATCACATTTTCATGCTGATCACTATTTTGGTCTGCCCTTTCTGTTTCTGAGACTCTTTTTTGAAGAATCGGGAAATAGCATCATAGTCATAGGACCAGACGGGATCGAAAACAAAGTGAGAGAGATTTGCAATATTGCCTTTGGTGCAAATCATCCGATGCAAAAATGGATCGGAAAACATGTAATTTACAAAGAAATTAAAAACATGCAGGAAATACATGTTGATTCACATTACAGACTCAGACCGATTGAAATGTTTCATTTTACTGAAACATATGGCTTCATACTCGAATCAGATGGGGACAAGGTTGCTTATTTCGCTGACACATATTGGAAGAACAGTCTTCTCGAATATGTTGAAGATGTGGATACAATCATAGTTGATCTGAATGGCGAAAAAACCGATAAGACAAAAGTGCACATATCGGAAAATGATCTTCTGAAATATGCTTTGCCCAAAACAAAAGGTAGTGTCAGGTTCTATGGAACTCATCTTCGAGATAATAAAATATCTGAGAATGGAAGAATACAATATCTGAAATTTGGAGATGAAATATACATATAATAGAAGTGATTTATAACAAAGGCATCCAGCGGACGGAGCCGCTGATGCCTTCGTTAGGCCCTTATAGACTACATCTTTGGTGTCTATGCAACTCTTTTAAGTATCTGATTTTATAAAATCCGGGTTGTACAAAGCATCATTAGAATTTAAATAAATCAATTACTTAAAATTTAAAAAAGTAACTTCTGATCTAAAAAAATATAACTTTTTAATAAAATTGTCTTGTCCAGTATGATGCTCCGCTCTATTTCTTCGTGAGATATGGGGATCAGGAACTCCATGACAGAATCACAGAAGGGCTTCTCATGGCCATGAAGGATGGTTCATTTCGCGCGGCAATTTCGGCATTGTACTTCCGGTGAGGTCTCGGCGTGGTTGCCCGCTGTCAAGTCAGCATGGAAAAAGAATGAGGAGAACATAATTATGAAAAAACAGGAACTGATAGAAAAAGGGAAATTCGGGGAAATCAATGGGGTAAAAGTATTGCAAATGAAAGGAACCCCTTATGAAATGGGATATCAGCACGGTTTTTTGCTTGCGGACAGAATCGAGCTGATGATCAGCCGCACTTTGCCGGCAACAACGGCTTATGTTGCGGCACAAACAGGCTCAGACCTGAAAACCGCTGAAAAGCTCTTATGGCTAGGCCAAAAAGCGGCAGAACCGTTTCTGCCGGAAGATCTGAAAGAAGAAATGCGGGGAATCGCAGACGGTGCCAACGATGCCGGCGTGAGTGTCACATCAGATCAGATATTTCTGTGGAACACGAATTATGATCAGTGGTGTGTCTATTGCCATCCGCATTACTGGCACCCGGAAGGCAAAATATCTGAAAAGATGCCGGACAGGATATTGGCTGGTTCGGGCGGATGCAGCAGTTTCAGTGCATGGGATGAATGGGCGGGCGGTAACGGTAATCTGATTTTCTGTACAGATGAGGACAATTTCAATATGCCTGCCCAGTTGGATAATCGGATAATGGTGATTGCCGCTCCGGACAAAGGTTACGGCCATGCTTTTTTAACTTATCCGGGTATGACAGGGCTGGACGGAGGTCTTAATGAAGACGGATTGGAAATGATGACGCAACTGAACAGCATGAAAGATGAAACCATGGAAGGCTGCGGCATAGGTGTTTTTACCCGGTTACTGCTTACCAATGCGAGCACTGTGGACGACGCAATTAACATTTTTCACAAATACCCGCGATGCGCAGGCATAGCATACCATGTGGCTGATGCAAAGACCGGAAAGGCGGCGGTGGTGGAAACATCTTCAAAAATGGTTTGTGTGCGTTATCCCGCACCTGGTATAAAAGCATTGTATCAGTCGAACCATTCCAACTGCTATCCCGGCTGGATGGGATATTCCGGCTATAACATGGTGGCTGACCAAGTTCCTGTAAACGAACTGAGGGACATATCCACAATCCAGAACTGGCAAAACAGCCTGAAAGATCCCTACAACTTTTATGTTCAGGCACCAAGCCGTTTTGAACGCTACGGACAATTAATTCATGAATATTATGGAAACATCACACAGGAAAATGCCGTCAAAATAATGAGTGACCGGTACGATCCCTATACCCGCATGACTCGTCAGAAGGAACAGCCTTCCTGGACAAACAATATTCTTTGCACCATTTGTGCCTTGTATCCGGATTTTACTTTTCAGGCGGCGGAACCGCTTGGTGAGTTCAAAGCGCATATTGCCAATATGTGGAGCCTTGTCTCTTATCCCGGCACAGGTGACATATGGTTGGCTATCAATGATTTTCCCGCACAATACGGAGGGTATGTGCATTTTAACATTAAAGCGATGTTGAATGAGCTTCGGCAATGAAAAGCCTGACATAAGTAAACTTAAGGATTCCCGGAACTCTTTGGAGTCTGGGGTTGGAGTCTGGGGTCGGACCTGGCTAACCTGTTGTTATTTAAGCACAAAGACCTGAAAAACAGGCGTTTTTCAGGCTTAAAACCTCGTTTTCGGGGGTAAAATCATCATCGTAAGCGGCGGAGCCGGTTCTTGCAAAAAGGGCGGTCTGAGGGCTGAAAACAGACTTTTCTGAAGCGGTTTTCTTTTAAATTCAACGGGTTTCCCAGGTCCGACTCCAAGGTCCCGTTTGTCGGAGATGCACTTTTACATTTTAAGGTTAATCATGCACTATTTTAAGAATTTCAAAGGTTTTTCTGATGTCAAAATTAATTTGTTTAATCCGTTGACTGTACTAATTGGGCCAAACGGTTCCGGAAAAAGCAATCTGATTGAAGCCGTCGAATTACTCAGTTTTTTAGCCCAAGGCGGCTCTCTTTATGAGGTTACTGACATCAACAAAGATGGTAAACAGGAAATTCGTGGTGGATTACAAGCCTGTCCATATCTTGGAAGAACCAATAATTTTTTTCTGGGCTTTTCCGCACAAATTCGTTTTGACGGTAAAAAACATCCTTTTTATTATACACTGAAGATAGATACAAAACCTTTGCGAATCATTGATGAGTCTTTGTATCTGGATAAAAAAATGTTTTTTGAAGTTGTACCTGCCGAATCGAATCAACATAAGCTTCGAGTACGCTACAACAATTTCGCACGCGGCGGCAAAAAACCTCATAGCGATGCATCGCCGATGCAATCCTTGTTATCACAATACAGGACGTTTGCGATCAGAAACCGGAAACGTAAGGCCAGCGAGGAGGTTGTACATGGTATTGCCAATTATCTGCACGCATCATTCGTATTTGACCCCAACCCCAAGCTTATGCGTGACTATGATCATATTGGTATGGGCAATCAGGTGCTAACAAAAAATGGCTCTAATCTTTCTGCGGTACTGTATGAACTATATCGAGGTGACAAAGAAAAACTCAATCGCATCCTAAATTGGATTCAACAAATTCCGAACGAGCCTTATGAGGATTTTGAGTTCATTACAGTGCCGCAACTTAATGATGTTATTTTTTCCTTGCGCGAGAAAAACACAGCGTTTTTAAACAATGCGGGTATTTTGTCAGACGGAACATTACGTTGTTTGGCAGTTCTAACCGCCTTGGAAACTTCATCTCGTGGCTCACGAGTCGTTATTGAAGAGTTTGATAATGGGTTGCACCCCAGCCGCGTAGGCATTTTGGTTAAAGCAATTGAAGAATGTTGTGAGCGGAGAGATTTCAACGTGTTGGTAACGAGCCACAATCCGGCAACCCTTAATGAATTAGGAGCCAAACAATTAGAAGGTGTTGTCAGTTGTGTATATGATGATTCTGAACATGCAATAAATTTGATTCCGCTGACTGAATTGCCGCGTTACGTTGAACTTATGGAACGTGCGAAGCTGGGGGATTTGGTTACTCGCAGAATCTTGGATGAATACTTAGCTCCTGATTTTGAAATAAACCGCAAAAAAGAGGTTTATGAATGTCTGCGCAATCTCTGACTCTGAGAAAAATTTATGTTGTGGATACCAGTTATCTGCTGGAGTTATTCAAAGTAGATGGTAATTATACTAAGTCTTCGGCTGAAGAGATTAAAA
Organism: Desulfobacterales bacterium HSG2; assembly: GCA_030378035.1. Taxonomy (GTDB): domain Bacteria; phylum Desulfobacterota; class Desulfobacteria; order Desulfobacterales; family 4be13; genus JAUCGI01. The sequence goes on along the minus strand of JAUCGI010000011.1, from coordinate 19,973 downwards.
AGCGATTTCTCCAAGCAGGAGAAGCGGGTGATCTTGTTTTTGTCCCTTTGCCCTGTATTTATGAGTTAGGCAATCACATTGCTGATGTTCGGGATGGCACTCGGCGACGGGAATTGGCTTATGAGAAGGTATTGCCTATCGTAAAACAATGTATCAATGATAATATGCCTTGGACAATTACACCTGCAACCGGTATAAAAAGACTCTCTGAACTCTGGGATAAGTTTGCGAATGAATATATACATTATACGAAACGCGATGATAATTGCGGAAGCATCGGTTTAGTCGATGCAGCGATAATTTATGAAGCGAAAAGACTCAAAGAAGAATATAAAAAAAGGATATCCAAAGTTCATATATGGACTAAAGATACGATATTAAAGCCCCATGAACCGGATGAAGAGCCTAATCCGTTTGTCAATTGAAGAAGTGTGGGGCGCAGGCTTTTAATCTGAAATCTGACAATGATATGACAAATAAAACTATAAGTTAAGGAGATAGTATGCTTTATTATCCGGGGGATTCTGATTGTATTTCTCGTATCGGGCCTTACCGCTCAGGTCGGAGCTGAATCTCTTCGTATGGGATTTTTTGAACTCAATCCCCCGACAAGCATGGCAAGGCTCGGGGAACAGCCATTGAATATTTCCGATTAATCGCCGGACAGATGGGTTGAGTCTGGGTTGAGTCTGGAGTCTGGGGCGGAGTCTGGGGGGGCGGAGTCTGGGGTCTGACCTGGCTAACCTGTTGTTATTTCAGCACAAAGACCTGAAAAACAGGCGTTTTTCAGGCTTAAAACCTCGTTTTCGGGGGTAAAATCATCATCGTAAGCGGCGGTTCTTAAAAGTGGCCGGTTTACATGCAAAAAGGGCGGTCTGAGGGCTGAATGCAGGCTTTTCTGAAGCGGTTTTCTTTTAAATTCAACGGGTTTTCCAGGTCCGCTCCCAAGGTCTACCGCCGGCATCCTGATTTCTTTATTGTACGATGATTACAAGAAAAAAAGAAAGCGATAGAACATGAGTGATTTCACAGATGAAATACTTGCCGATAATAATCAAATAAGAGGAGTAAAATTGAAAGTTATAAGTTTTGTTAATATGAAAGGCGGAGTCGCAAAAACCACTCTTTCAGTTAATTTCGCAGATTGTCTTTCAAGAAGACATGATCTAAAGGTTCTTTTAGTTGATGTTGATCCACAGTTTAACGCAACACAGTGTTTGGTGAACGGTGAAGATTATAAAACTAAATGTAAAGAAAAACGTCATACTATAGTTGACATATTCGATGACTCACCACGTCCCATTGTTGGCAGTGTTGATGGTGTAGCTGTCAGAGAACCAGTTGATGTCGAAAATATAGTGCCATGGCGGATAAATGATCTTCTTTTTCTTCTCCCAGGTGCGCTTGAGCTTCACCTTGTAGATATGGCACCAGGACAAGGAAAGGAACACAAATTAAAACTATACACTGATCATCTGCGTAAAAATGATAATTATGATGTTGTCGTTATTGATACTCCGCCGACACCTTCCGCATGGATGTCTGCTGCCTTAATAGCATCAGATTTTTATATTGTTCCGCTTAAGCCTGAACCTCTGTCAGCCACAGGTATTGACTTACTGAAATCCGTAATAAAGAAACGAAAAAAAAATTACGGCTTAAAATTACAATGTGCCGGAGTTGTTCTCGCAATTGCTGAGGAAAATACCATTGTATTTCAGGATGCAATAAGATTTATTGATAACAATGAATTTTGGAAAGGCAAAAGGATCAGCCGCCACTTGCCCAAAAGAACAATAGTAGCCCGAAAGCAGGGTGAACAAGGATTGATTCTTGACATAAATGATAAGAAGTTAAAACTCTCGATAACTTCGATTACCAATGAAATTGTCAAACGAATTGGCCTTAAAGATTAACCGGATGGAACTAATAAAAATGATAACCAAAGCTGAAGCAAAAAAAATTAAAAACTTCTTAGAAGAATTTTCATGGCTAATGGAAAGTTATTCCAAGGTTGACTTAACCAAGGCATCAAAGTTAATAGATGAGTCATTGGATGAAACTGCTGCTGTCAGAAAGCTGGTCGGTGAATACGAGTCTCCGAACCCAAACAAACAATTCCTGATCGGTGTATTGCCAAGCCTGTTAAATGATGCTTCTATTTTTCCAAAAAATAAGGATATTGCCACTTTTGCAATTTCTGTGTTAAGACTTAATATTCCCCAGCATCATAAAAAATCAAAATATGAAATTATCGGACATATAGTCTGCGAGACAAGCAATCTTGACGAAAAAGGTTTGGAAAAACTGGTTAAAGCGCTTTCTCACATTGTAAAAGATGACAAAAAGAAAAAAAAGATAGCAGAACGGCGCAGGCAAAACAGGTTTAACTGGAATGAGATAATACAGGAACTGTCAACATAGAAATTGGCTGATCCTCAGACTGGCACAGCTTGTCAGAACATATGCCGGACAGGTTGCAATTTGAAGTGGTGGCAGGGATCGAAGAGGAGGGATTGGACTATGCAGTCAGAACGCCAAAATACAAAGGCAAGGGAAAAGAAGATTGAAGGCATGCATTATGATAAGATCAGAGGGAAATCTTCACATCCGGGTCTGTGGAGCGGTGAGTAATCACCGCCTCTATCCAGAACTCGGACGCAAAAGGGTTCCGGTCGATAGCGTTCTCTCTTTTGCGCTGGTTAGCTTAACATTAGTTGCTTTAAGGAGATAAACAATGGCATACAGTGATTTCACCTTAAAAAAAGTCAAAACAGAGCTGAATATAAAACTTGCTGAGAAAAATTCTGTCTTTCCTCATATCAAGGGTGTTGAAATAAGCAGTTATCTTAAAGGGACCTTAAAGAGAAATGTTCCCCTGGCCCTGGCAATCAACACAGAGAAAGCCAGATCGGAGCTGATAATCATAAACATCCTGTTGGAAATAAAAGAAAAATTTTCAGATGAAATCAGTCTGTTTTCCGGAACAGACTTCAATGTTGACAAAGAAAAAGGGCTGACAGGATTTTGTGATTTCATAATCAGCAGTTCTCCGGAACAACTCTATTTGGAAAGTCCGATTATCACAATAGCAGAAGCAAAGAATGAAAATATTGTCTCCGGCCTGGGGCAGTGCATTGCAGAAATGTATGCCTCCCAGATATATAACGAAAGGGAAGGGCATGACCTGCCTTCTGTCTATGGAGCGGTAACTACCGGAGACGAATGGAAATTTATGAAACTCATAAAAGATACGGCACATATTGACACAGATAAATACTATATAAATGATATTGAAAAGATAATCGGAATCCTGACAGAGATGGTTCAGCAAAAAGCCTGATCAGCCTCAAGATAAATCCGGGGACGAGCCGGTTCTTAAAGTGGCTGTTTTATATGCAAAAAAGGGCGGTTTAAGGGCTGAAAGCAGGCTTTTCTGAAGCGGTTTTCTTTTAAATTCAACGGGTTTTCCAGGTCCGACCCCAAGGTCTAATCAGCAGCGCATGGTCATACGATCCGTCAACAGGTGATATTGTCTCTGCAACAGAATCCTTACAAGGAGGTTTGCCAAAATTCGAAGACGGCCATACCGGTGTTGTTTCGGTTGAATTACAACTTCCCCGCCATGCGGCAGGAATGGCGAAATTCATCGTAAACGGAACAGATACACCGGCTTTCAAACTCCCGGAAAGTTCGGTGGTTTTACCTGCTGCGTGTTTTCTGAAAAGAACCCAGAAAATTACGCTTGCAAACTTTAAAAGTGAATAAATGCATACAGTTTTGGTATTGGGAAAAACAGAGTGAAAATTTAATAATAAAACAGGTGGCTAATCTACAGTTGCAGCGGACGGGCGGGGCGCATCGATAATGAAACGCATCGCCAAACACCGCCCGCCGCCGAACACTGCGTTAGCAAAAATTTGAAATACTCATAAACACAAAAAGACTATGTATATACGAAAAATTGAAATTAAAAATTTGTGGAGAAATGATTTTTCATGGACACTCAATGAGGACGTGAATGTTCTGATCGGCAAAAACGGTTCGGGGAAATCAACAATACTGCGAATGCTTAACGAAGCAGTGCTGCCTGTTGAGGACAGCAGACTGAATTTCAGGTTGTTTGACCCTGCTGATGAAATGATTGTCGAGTTGGAAGATGATATTGTAATCAGAATCGACAGTGAAAGCAGAAGCATAACGGGGAATATGGAAATCACCCGTTACGAACTGAATGCAACACTGATTAACACTTTTGATGTTGTTGAAAAGAGTCTGAACCCGAGTACCACACTGCTTGATTACCAGCTTGACAGGCTGAAACTTGAATTTGTCACTTATCAGAGAGATTTGTCAAATCAGGTTGAGGAGGCATTTAAAAATGATAATGAAGCATCAAGGAATGATCAATTAGAAAGAATTCAGGCGATCTATGAAACCAAAAACATATTTACTGAGATTCTGACTGAACTGTTCAGTCATACGGAAAAAAAATTTGATGAGAAGGCGTTTCATTTTTTAAAAACAGGTATCCAGACACCGATTTTGCCGGAAAATCTGTCATCCGGCGAGAAACAGATTCTGATTATCTTACTGACAACATTGCTTCAGGACAGAAAAAAGTGCATATTGTTAATGGACGAGCCGGAAATATCACTGCATATTGACTGGCAAAGGAGTCTGATTAAAAATATAAGACGGATAAATCCGAACTGCCAGGTTATCATAGCAACCCATTCACCGACTGTTTATTATCAGGGCTGGATTGAAAAAATGGCAAGGACTGAAGAAATTCGGTCTTCTTCGGATTTGGTAACAGAATGTAGCATACTAATAGAAAAAACCATGCGGTCAGAAGGAAGTGTACAAAAAATAAGGAGTGATTTCAGAAATTTTTCGGGAGGCATACTGGCCAAACTTTATCAGTTTAATCGCAAAATCAGTGCATATACCTCATTCACGAAAGATGAATGTATTGAACTGTTGGACTTTCTTAAAGAGAAGGGAATTTATCCTGATGTGATAACATTCACCACTCTTATCTCCAAACTTAACAGCTATACCGATGCAAAAGAGATTTTTGATTTAATGGAAGCAGAAACGTATAGCCGGTTGTCTCATGTGAAGCCCAGTGATATAACGCTTAACACTTTGATTAAAAAAGTTGGGAGAGTTGAAGAGGGCCTCGAGCTTATTCAGAATGTGAGTGCCAACAAAAAACTGCAACTGTATCCTGATATTACAACTTTCAGCACTTTGCTCGGGAAAGCAAAAAATACGGATGAAATCTGGCTGCTTGAAGAAGTGCGAAACTATTACGGAGTAAAAACCAATGAGATATACTTAAACAAATTAAAATTTAAAAGGTAACATGAAACAGGATTATAAAGAGGTTGCTGAAAGAATGGTAGAAGATGCTTTTCACAGAGAGTGTTGTCTTTCTGTATTGGTTGAAGATATTTATGATGAAAGATTTTGGGAGATTATTATTGAAAATGTCAAACCGGATTTAAAAGATAAAATTGATTTCCCAAATCCCACTCCGAAAGGAACACGCGGAAAAGATATCCTGAAAAAGTTTAAAAGTTTTGTCAAAAAGAATTTTATTATTTGCATTGATAGTGATTGTGAATACTTGTACGATGACAAGATTTGGTATATTGCTGACTATATTTACCATACAATTGTTTATAGTAAAGAAAATTTCCAGTGTAATCATTTATCGTTAAATGAAATATGCAAAGATTTAACTGCCAAAAGCTATGATTTTGAGGGATTGTTTGAAAATATCTCCCGAAAGGTTTCCCCTCTGTTTTACATTTGGCTTCTCTTCAAAACAAATAACTTGCATCAGTTTAATGATCTTATAAACAATGAAACATTTGAAGAGATTTTAAGTTTTGAAGGGATTCAATTCGACAATATCGGAGATGAGAATATCTTATGTCAAAGTATTGAAGACAGAGTGAACAATACATTACAAATTCTTAAAAATGCAATGGATGAAAGTTGGTATGACTCAACATTTGAATACGATATTCCTGAAATAAAAAAACGATTAACAGAACAATACTTAATCCGTGAAGAAGAGATTCTGTCATTTTGCTATGGACATGGTGTATTAGAACAATTTGTCAAACCCTTTATGGTAAAACTCATTGAAAAATTAAAGACTTTAAAAACAGAGGAGATAAGACAGACTCTGAGCGAAGCATCAAATGAGGATATTAACAACACAATCAGACGTATTGAAAATATTGCACAACAAGACATTAAAACCAAATTGAATGACAGTTTTAAATATCTTGTTTATGGTGCTGTTGACACGGGCTCTCGACAGCCTTCCGAGAAAATGGACATTCGGGTTTATTTTCAGTTATATCAAAATCCTGACTGTTATATCATAATAAATATCATACTTCCCTTTTGTCGTAACGCAGTATGCCGATATCCCCGCTCGCAGAAATTATGACATGTGACACAGCATGCTGTGTTTCACCTGCAAGTTCGGAGACAATGTTCGCGTGTAATTTTTTATCCGGCCTGCCAGATCCTTTTCAATGTCCAATTTCTTCAGTAATGAAACAAGGCAGTTAGGCTGATAAACTTAAAAGTGTGTCGGAACCCCGTGACAACAAACAGATGCAAAAAATTAAAGAAAAATTAGCTGACGAACTGAATTAGGGAACTTGAGAGAGCCAGTCGTTTCCCTGTCAGACAAATCCGGTCAGGGGTACCGGAGGACAAAATTGCGTGAGGAAGTTGTCGTACCGGGCTGGAACGGCTGACAAATTCAAATTGGGGATTCATAATGGCGAGTAAGTATGACAAGATTATTGAGAAAGTGTTTTTCGACTTTCGACAATTATTCTGAAACATCAAAAATCTCATTTGACAGAGAGGAACTGGCGTCAGCATCCGAGACCCGTGTACAGGACAAAAAGTGGATTCCGGGTCGGAAGTGCCGGGAATCCTGCCGATTCCCGGCACTTCCGCCCGGAATGACAGAATGGCGTGTTCGGGCCGGTTTTCAGCCCTCTGAAATTTTTTTGTCCTGTACACAGATCCGAGACACTGAATATTCCCCGAACAAAGAATTTGGGCGACATTGTTTACAGTTACAGATTCAGAAAAGAGTTGCCGGATGCGATAAATGAAACCGCACAGACCGGATGTGAATGGATTGTTGTGGAAACGGGTATTGGAAAAAGGATGAGGAGATATGTTTAAAAAACTTGCTTTCGCCGCAGTCTCTGTTATGATGATATTCACAGTCAATTCATATGCAGAGGAAACATGGAAGATTGCTTCGCTGAACTGGGAGCCGTACTCGGGTGCCGATCTGACAACTCAGGGGAACTCCGTTCAGAAACTGAGGGAACTTCTAAGAAAAGAGGGGATCAGGCTCATAGTCGATTTTTATCCGTGGAAAAGGGCGCAGACTCTGGCAAAAACGAAAGAATATGTCGGCTATTTCCCTGCATGGCCGGAGGAGGTATATGAAGGTTTTACGGCATCACCGGCAGTTGACTGGTCTGAGGTGGGCATACTGAAAAAGTCGGGAAGCAGTGTCAGTTTTGAGAGCATTGACGATTTGTTCAGAAAATATAAAGTCGGCGTTGTGAAAACTTACGCTTACCCCAAAACCATCGCTGATGCGATGAAAAAATATCCTGATCATACAGACGGAGCTCGTGATGAAGTTTCACTTTTAAAAAAACTTTCAAAAGGGCGGCACCCTGTTGCAATTACCGATCCGACTGTTATGATGTATCTGGCAGAAAAAAACGGCATTGACAATGTCGAAACTCTGAAAGTTGTTATGAAAAAAGAACTGGTAGTGGCGCTCAGGGATGATGAAGACAACAGGGATCGTATTAACCTGTTAAAAAAACTGTTAAAAGACATGTAGCCATATAGCACGGCATTGAAGCGAGTCTTACTCAAGAAGAACCGCTGAGATTTTGCATACCAAATAAAGGCGTGGGCCAAGAGCCAATGAGGGATGAGATGATGAAAAAGAAAAAAACGGAAAGCTCGGATAAGAAAAAGTCTGTGGCAGAAGAAAAACCTGCTGAAAAAAAGAAGGCTGTTTCAGAGCCAAAGCCTGTTGTAAAAGAGATGCCTGAAAAGCCTGAAAAGGAAGAGAAGACCGCAAATGCCGAACCAAAGGAGAGTGTCGGATTTCCAATCGTCGGCATGGGAGCATCTGCCGGTGGTTTGGATTCTTTTGAAAAATTCTTCACTCATATACCCCCTGACAGCGGCATGGCCTTTGTCCTGGTTCAACATCTTGCCCCTGATCATAAGAGTTTTTTGCCCGAGATCTTAAAAAATTTTACGGGCATGGAAACGGATCAGGCAAAAGACGGCACAAAAGTCCGGCCAAATTGTATCTATGTCATTCAGCCCGGCAAGAACATGGGAATATTAAACGGGGTACTTTATCTCATCGAACAGACAGGGGCCGGACCGGAATTTCCGATTGATCACTTTTTTGAGTCTTTGGCCCTGGATCAGAAGGAAAAGGGAATTTGCATAGTTTTTTCAGGAACAGGATCAGACGGCACCCTGGGTTTGAAAGCCATCAGGAAAGAAGGGGGACTGGTCATGGTCCAGGATCCGGAATCCGCCCAATATGATGGTATGCCGAAAAGCGCTGTTGCCACAGGTTTGGCGGACCATATCCTTTCTCCGGACAAAATGCCGGCGCAACTGACAGCATTCATTCACCACGCTGATAAAAAGGAAACCGGCAAATTTTCAAGTGAAGATGATTTGAATCATCTGAATAAAATTTTTATGCTGGTAAGACATCAGACAACGCATGATTTTTCTTTTTATAAAAAGGCCAGTGTCAGCCGACGGATTGAAAGACGCATGGGGATCAACCGGATTGATAATTTGGCTGATTATGTTTTTTGTCTTCAACAAAATCCCAAGGAAACAGAAGCGCTTTTCAAGGATCTCCTTATTGGGGTTTCCAGTTTCTTTCGTGATATGGAATCCTTTGAAATTCTTAAAGAAAATATTATTCCCCCTCTTTTTGAAAACAGACCTCTTGATCAGGCAGTACGGATTTGGGTGCCGGGATGTTCCACCGGAGAAGAAGCCTATTCCATTGGTATGCTTATCCGGGAACACCTGGAATTTTTAAAGAAAAAATACCGGGTCCAGATTTTTGCCACTGATATTAATGATGAAGCCATCGATATCGCCCGGACTGGTATTTACCCCTCAAATATTATCTCAAAAGTGCCCGAAGAATATTTACAGCGTTTTTTCACTCAGGCCGAAGATGGAAAAACTTACCAAATCGACAATAATATTCGGGAAATGATGATCTTTGCCGAACAGAACATCACTGAAGATACTCCTTTCTCGAACATTGATTTAATCAGTTGCCGAAACCTGTTAATATACATGGAACCGGAATTACAGAAAAAAACTTTTTCTCTTATCCTCTATTCACTGAACAAGGGTGGTTATCTCCTCTTAGGTACTTCGGAGTATCTCAGTAATTTTGCAGAAGAATTATTTGTGCCTGTTAAACCAAGGCATAAATTATATCGGTATAAAGGCGACGAAAAAATTAACCTTCAGATGCGTATTTTGGAAACTCGGCAGATGAGATATGAAAATATGTCAGAAAAAAAATCAGGCAAACAGGGAGTAACAGATCAGTCAAGCTGTTTGGACAAAATGGCTGAAAAAGCACTGCTTAAAAATTACAAGGCCTCCTGTGTGATTGTCAATGAACAATACGAGATACTCCACACCTACGGACGAACAGGAAAATACCTGGAACCGGCGATAGGGCCGGCTGACTGGACAATCCTGAAGATGGCACGAAAAGGGCTGGGTCGTGAACTGACCATCGCCATTGGTACCGCCATAACCCAAAAAAAGGAAATTCGATGTGAAAACATACAGGTGGATACCAATGGTGATATCCAACCCGTTAATCTGACAATTAAACCTGCCATAAATCCGTCTTCTCTGCAGCCGGTCATTATAGTGATATTTGAAGATATTGACCCTGTTAAAACTTCGGAAACTGCGGGGCCTTCCGAGCCATCGGATAACGAAACAATTCTGTCTCTGCAACAAGAGTTGAGAAACACCAGAGAACGACTTCAGTCAACCACTGAAGAACTGGAGACAGCAAACGAGGAACTACAGTCCACCAACGAGGAACTGCAAGCATCCAATGAAGAACTGCGAAGCAGCAATGAGGAACTGAGAACTTCTCAGGAGGAGCTGCAATCCCTTAATGAAGAGTTGTTGACAACCAATTCACAACTGAACAGAAAGATAGAGGATATGATAAAAATCAACAATGATATTAAAAATTTAATGGACAGCATAGATATGGGTATTATTTTTGTGGATTTGAAAATGCGTGTTCAGCGTTTCACGCCTCCGGCAACTAAGATCATGAGCCTGCTCGAAACTGACTTTGACCGTCCTCTTACCCATGTTGTTTCCAACCTCGATTACGATATAGTTCCCGACATAAAAAGTGTTCTGAATACTCTGGTTCCCATTACCAAAGAAGTTGCAACCAAAGACAAACATTCATATATGTTGAGATTCAGTCCTTATCGAACCGTGGAAAACACAATCAATGGTGTGGTGATTACCTCTTCAGATTTCACAAATCAGCGTCTGGCCACGGTGGTCATGGACTCCAACGATGCGATCTCTGTGCAGGACACCGGGGGCAATATTACCGCCTGGAACAGAGGCGCTGAGAAAATGTACGGCTACAGTGAGGCCGAGGCCCTTGAAATGAATGTTCGGGATATTGTTCCTGATGGCAGGAAAAAAGAAGCACTGGCTTTTATACAAAAATTGCAGGAAGAAGAATTGGAATCTTTTGAAACCCAGCGATTGACCAAAGACGGCAGGATATTGGATGTGTGGCTGACAGTGACAAAACTGGTTGATGATCAGGGAAAAACAGTTTCCATAGCCACAACAGAACGTGACGTGACCGAGCAGAGGAAAATCGAGGCGAATCTGCGGCGCCTGGCCGCGGTGGTCACGGACTCCAACGATGCGATCACTGTGCAGGATACCGGGGGCAATATTACCGCCTGGAACAGAGGCGCTGAGAAAATGTACGGCTACAGTGAGGCCGAGGCCCTTGAAATGAATGTTCGGGATATTGTTCCTGATGACAGGAAAAAAGAAACACTGACTTTTGTACAAAAATTGCAGGAAGGAGAAGAAGCGGAATCTTTCAAAACCCGGCGACTAACCAAAGATGGCAGGGTTTTGGATGTGTGGCTGACAGTGACAAAACTGGTTGATGATCAGGGAAAAATGGTTTCCATAGCCACAACGGAGCATGACATCACGAAAATAAAAGAGAAACTGTAAGCCAATTTTGCGTATGGCAAAGCTCTTCAGCTTCGTGAAGGTCTGATTTTACAAACGACAGACGGTCAGCAGTTCGTATTGCTGTCACTTGAAGGTTGGCAAGGTTTTGATGTCGGGGGATAGTGATGATTTTGAACAGGAAGTCAGGGCGACATCAGAAAACAAGGCGCTGACGGCGTTTTTGGCAGAACGTCAAAGCAATGGAAAACGAGTCCCGATGGCAGATGTCAAAAAACAGTCGGGGCTTGGTTGATTCTGTTTCGTTCAGAGGTGTGCAATGATTAGATTTGTCCTAATTCTTCTGGCAATCGCCACAATAATTTACGCGGTCCATTGGTACAGGCAGCAGCGGAGATCAAAAGATATCCGCATGATGACGCATGACGAACTGGTTGAAGCGATCATCATGCGTGAAATTTCCATTCTGGAAGTTCCGTCCGGAAAAAGAGAGGCGGTCAATAAAATTCTTGGGGAGATTCAGGAGGAATTGGATGAATTATGAAACTATATCTCTCACACAAAGGCGCAAAGGCACAAAGAAAATACAGAAAAATTTTGGTCAGATACTTGTAAAACCAAGCTTTCTGTACCCGCTATCTCCTCCGGCCTTTTCTTTGTGCCTTTGCGCCTTTGTGTGAGATATGAATAACATAGGCTATATCTCTCACACAAAGTCGCAAAGGCACAAAGAAAGGCACAAAGGGAATACAGAAAAATTTTGGTCAGATACTTGTAAAACCAAGCTTTCTGTACCCGCTATCTCCTCCGCGCCTTTTCTTTGTGCCTTTGTGCCTTTGTGTGAGATATGAACAACATAGGCTAAATCAACTCCAGAAACTTATGCAATAAATTCAGGGCCACATGCTTCCGATACGCGGCGGTTGAACGCTGATCGTCAATCGGCTTCAGCAAGGGGGCGTATAAACGGACGATATCCGCCGGCGTAAGTGCTGCCGCTTTTTCCCCTGCCACTTTTTTTTCAATCTCCTCTGACCGGATAACTGTGGGGCCGAGCGATCCGAAAGCGATTCTGACATCATTTAAATGACTTTTCTCTGAGGACGCGAGAGCTGCAATTGAGACTTTGGCGACCGCGTTTGCTTTCCGCATTCCGATCTTTCGGAACATGATTTTGTCAAACTGGCTTTCCGGAAGAATGATCTCTGTCAGAAGCTCGTCATTCTTTAAAACCGTCTGACCGGGGCCGGTAATGAACGCGCTCAGGGGGAGTATCCGCTCCCCGGAGACGCTTTGCAGTTTCACAGTTGCATCCATTACATACAGGGCCGGAAGAGCGTCTCCCGCAGGAGAGGCATGGCAGATATTGCCGGCCAGTGTGGCGATATTACGAATCGCCGGCGCGGCTATGGACTTCACAGCCAGCCGGAGTATTTCAGGAACCAGCGGATTTTTCAGGATCTCGGACAACGTACACCCCGCGGCGATGACCATATCCGCTCCCTGCCGCCTGATTTCCGAGAATCCCCGGATACGGTTCAAGAAAAGGACAGGTCCGGGAAAACACGGGACGGTCCCGGTCCATTTTTTATAGATCACCATAAGATTTGTCCCGCCGGCAAACGGAATGGCAGAAGTCTTCCGCCGTATCTGCAAAGCCTCTGTCAATTCTTGGGGGCTGAATGCGTTTACCATAATCCCCTCCCTCTGATCGCCGCGGTCCGAATTCCTCTGACGATCATGTCGTATCCGGTGCATCGGCAAAGATTGCCGGAGATACCTTCCCGGATCGCTTTCTCATCCGGCCGCGGGTTTCCGGAGAGAAGCCATTCTGCGGCCACGACCATGCCAGGCGTGCAAAAACCGCACTGCACGGATCCTTCGGCTGCAAACGCCTCGATAATATATTCCCCCCGCTTTGTCTCCCTGATTCCCTCGATGGTCCGAATATTCGCATTCTCAAGCATACCCGCCGGAATCAGACAGGCGTTTGCCAGTTCTCCGTTCAGGATAACCGCGCATGCGCCGCATTCTCCTTCACCACAGCCCTCTTTCACGCCTTTCAGACGAAGATCCTCCCGCAAAACATCGATGAGCCGTTTCAAAGGACTGACATGCACAGCGACCTTTTGGTCGTTCACCCGCAGATTAATTTCCATGACAACACGCCTCCATAATCACCTCCGGAGTAACCGGAAGTTTTGAAAGGGTAATATCCATCGCATGTTCCACAGCCGCCAGATATGCTGCCGCGGCACCGTTAAAAAAGAGCTCTCCCGCGCCCTTGGCCCCGAACGGACCACGGGAATACGGATTATCTGCCAAGTCGGTCTCAATATCAGGGAAATCCGTGGCGCACGGAATGGTGTAATCCCCCATGGTGTTTTGCTGAAAAACCCCGTCTTTCAAAGTCAGCCTTTCCAATCCTGCATATCCCATGGCCTGAACAATTCCGCCATGGGCCTGTCCTTCGATAATTTTTTGGTCAATGGCCGTGCCCACATCATGGACCGCCCAGACCCCTTTGGTCTCCACTTCATAGGTCGCCGCATCCACTTCGACTTCCACCGCAATCACTCCCCAGCTATAGGCAGGATAGGCGTCTCCCTGCATGGTCTCCTGATCCCATTTCAGTTCCGGAGGGTGCTTATAGTTTTTCTCAATCATCAGTTCATCAGCTTCATGCCATCTGGCTCTGAGGGTCTTGGCCGCGTCCTGCAACAGCCTGCCCACGATCATAACGGATCGGGAAGCCACTGTGGGGCCCGAGTTCGGCACAATATCTGTGTCGGACGTATCACAGACAACCTGTTCCATGGGCCGCCCGAGTTCGGCTGCCACGATTTTTCGGAATGCGGTGGTTACGCCCTGCCCGAATTCCACATTGGAGACAAGGATTTCCACCCGCCGATCCCTGTGTTTTTTCAGCAATACCCTGGCTTTGATGAGCTTTTGCTCCCCGTCACCCGTGAATGCTCCGCCATGAAGATAGAACGCCATGCCGACCCCTTTGCCTCTGATATTGAGATATGTCTGATACTTGCGTCTGTATTCGGACATAACCTCGACCCTGGCCAGCATCTCATTCAGAACCACATCATTATGAATGATGCCGTTGGTGACGGTTCTGCTCCCTTTTCGCAGAAAATACTGTTTTTTGAAATCAAGCGGGTCAATACCCAGTTTTCTTGCGATATGTGACAGATGCGTTTCAATACCGAAAATCCCCTGGGGTGCTCCGAATCCCCTGAAAGGCCCTGACGGAACAGTGTTCGTGGCATAAGCTCTGCCGCGTACGCTGACGTTCGGCAGGTCATATACGCCGTTTGAATGAAACATGCATCGTTGCAGCACAATAGCGGAATAGCTTTCATACGCGCCGGCGTTCAGTTCCGCGTCAATGTTTGTGGCAAGAATACGCCTGTTTTTATCAACCGCTGTTTTAAAGGCAATCCGGCTGGGATGCCGTTTGGGTGTGAAACTTAAATCTTCAATCCGGTCCAGAATCAGTTGAACCGGCTTTCTTATTTTATAAGCAGCCACGGCCAGGGAGGCGCCAATAACTTCCGGATAGTCCTCCTTACCGCCAAAACCTCCGCCAGTCGGCGTCTGAACGACCCGCACCATGCTTTCAGGACATCCCAGAACGGTATAAACCGCCTTCTTCACATAATACGGACACTGCAATGAGCCATAGATAACGATCTTATCGTTTTCCCACGCGGCCACAAGACTTTGCGTCTCCAAATAAAGATGTTCCTGAAAACCGGTCTCCAGAGTCTCTTCAAAAATTTGATCTGCTTCATCAAAGACTTTTTCCGGTTTCCCTTTTCTGATCTGATAATCGGCAAACAGGTTGTCACTGCCAAAGAGAGGCCCCCCTTTTAACCGGGCTGCCTCATCCAAGGTAAAAGCAGGCGTCAGGTCATCATATTCCACTTTGATTTCCGATTGGATACGAAGAATCTCCTCCTTATCCGGGCCTGCAATGATCAGGATAATTTCACCGGCAAAATTGACAACCTCCTCGGCAAAGGCAGGCCAGTCGGTTTTGACAAGGGCGATCCGATTAAGACCCGGCACATCATGCCGGTCAACAATAAAATACCCTTCCGGAAGCTCGGGCAGGGACACGCTTAATATCCTGGCCCTCGGCTTTTCGGCTCTCAGCAGTCTGGCGTACAGCATCCCCTCAAATTCGAGATCTGCCAGAAATCCGGTCTCTCCGCCGGCTTTTTCAATCGCGTCGCCCCTGACTACCGGGGTGCTGATATTTATATTTGTCATATTAAAAATCTCCGCCTGTTTCAAGGATTCCATACCCGTGAACATGCCCGTGAACGTGAACATAAATGTGCCCGTGAACATGCCCGTGAACGTGATCGTACAGTAACTTGTAAATTCATCCCTTGTAATTAGAGGTGACGAATTTACAAGTTGTGGTACTCGTGCTCGTAAACGTGCCTGTGCCGTTTAGGTGCATGTGCATAGGCCGTTCACGTTCACGTTCACGTTCACGGGCAAGGCAGAATGCAGATTTCTCCTTCAATTCAGTTCCTCCGAAGCCTTTCTGTATTCGATTCTCTCTGATTTTCTTTTTTCCTGTAAAAGAGGCCATGCGGTAATTCCCAATCCCACAACCAGGCTTGCCTGATTCAGCAGGATTGAATGGATAAGGCGAAAATTGAGGAAAAAAGCCCCTGTTACGCTTATAATACCCGGAACAATGGTTGTCGCAAGGGTGGATTTCATTGTGGAATCGAAATTCCGGGCCAAGTCGAACACTCGGGCAAGTTGTCTGAGACTTTCATCCATCAGGATGACCTGGGCCGTATCTGTGGCAACCGTCGAAGCTCCGCGCAGGGAGACAGAGACATTCGCTTTCTTCAGAGCGATAGAATCATTGATCCCGTCACCCACATAACAGACAATCTTTCCCTGGTTCTGCAACTGGCTGATCAGAGCGGCTTTGTTTTCGGGCAAAGTTTCGGCAAAGTAATGATCTATGCCCAAATCCTGAGCCAGCTTTCTGGTCGGCATTTCATGATCTCCGGAGATAATATACATGGACGTGGCATACCGGCGCAGTTCCCTGATAATGGACTTGGCTTCCGGCCGCACCGTCGCATGTAATTCCACAAGTCCGACCGCCCGGTCATCAAAGGCCACCATCACTGATGTGTGACCCTGATGCCGCGCCTCCTTATCCAGTTCTCTCATTTCTGGCGGAAGAGTGATTCCGAGAGCCTCCATAAAACGGGCGCTGCCCACCCGGATGACCCGGTTATCTATGGTTACCGCAATACCATAACCAATTTTATATTCGACATCATCGGTTGCAAGCACTGCCAAACCCCGCTCGCCGGCCTCTTTAAGTATGGCCTTGGCAATGGGGTGGGTCTGTTTATGCTCGGCCGAGGCAACATACTTCAGAATTTCATTCTCATCATACCCTTCCATCGGATGAATTTTCCCGATATGCGGTGTATCTTCTGTGAGTGTGCCTGTTTTATCGAATATAATGGTATCGACTTGGAGCATCCGATCAAGTACCCGGCCGTCTTTGATAAGAATGCCGTGATGGGACGCGATGTTAAGAAAATTCAGCATCCCGATGGGAGCCAGCACCCTCATATAAAGGGCAAAGCGTGCATTCAGCGCGGGTAAGGCGCTCTCAATGCCTCTTGTAAATAAGGCGATTCCCCCAAAAGCCAGATTCGGCAGAACAAGCCGGTTACCGACAGCTTCCCCGCGCAACTGAACTTCCTGCTTGAAGTTTGCTGTCCGGTTCAATATAAGAGCAATGGAGGCGGCAGTTGTCTCCTCCCCTGTTTTTTCGACTTTGACATAAATTCTGCCCATCAGGACAAGGGTTAAAGCGAACACCTTGTCTCCGGATTCCCTATCCGCCGGCTGCGATTCCCCGGTTAAAATATGCTGATCCACACTGGCCATCCCGCGAACGATCACACCGTCCACAGGGATCGTCTCCCCCGCGTTCACGACAACAATATCGCCTGTCTTCAGGGCGTCAAACGGAATCTCCACTTCAATTCCCTCTTTTTCAATCCAGACAGAACGGTGCTGTCCGAATACGTCAACAAGTTTTTTTTGGGAATGATCTTCGGTTTTCTTCAATACTTTCTTTCCCAGATGAAGAAATGAGCAGGCCAGAGACCAGCCAAAGTATTGACCCGTAGTGATGCAAAGGGTTGCAATGAGGGTATCCATGGCCCTCATTCCCACACGGTGATCTTTTACAACTTCACGGTATCCTTCCCGGACAAAGGGAATCGTGACGTAAATCAGAGGGGCAGACTGAGAATACCCGCCAGGGGATAAAAGATACCTGTCCCCGCGAGCCATAGGGAGACCAGCGAGACCGTCAGATATCTGCTTTCAACTTCGACGGTTTTGCCCTCAACAGATGATATCTCACTGAACTGCTGGCGGCGTGTATCACCAAAGAGCGATTTTCTCTTCTTCTTTCCGATTTTTTTTACGGAGAATATTTTATTGCCAGCATATAATACGCCCGCAATTACCAACTCAAACAGCATCTTCACCTCTCTTCATCTTAATTCTGATTAAGAACGCCTTTTGGGAGATCCTGTCAACAAGGGATTTCAACGGGCCGAACCCTGTCATTCCGGGCAGAAACCTGTCCCTGACATCTTTTATTCCTATTCCTGACGTTCTTTATCAGGGAAGGATGATAATCGGTGGGAGTCCAAAAGGCATTATAATCAGTTCCATTTATGATGTGCAACCATAAGTGTAAACCTAAAGCTGCATATAGCGTTAATTTAGGCCGTCTAAAAATGCCGTTTTCAGCCATTATTTTTTGCCTGATTTCCGGACCCTGAAAAATTTGACCACAATGCCCGTTCTGACAGGAATCAGCCTGAATATCAGGGGTCCAAAAAGTGGGTAAGGGAAATTAGCTTATTTAGACGGCCTAGCGTTAATTCCACTTTTCCTTGTCACTCGGTATTTCTTCAAAACGCGAATGTGTCAGCAGATACGAGGCAATCATTGACAAAATCACATACCCGGAAAAAAAGTGGAGTCCGATCTGAACTTCCGCGTTTGTGAACTTGTCCTTGTTGATCGTGAAGTAGGTCAGCAGCAGCGACACAACAAACACATCCGCCATTGACCATTTTCCGATGCGCCTGATTGTATGCAGGCTTCGGCTGGCAAAGGAACTGCCACGACGACCAAGCAGTGCCGCTCCCATGATAAGGGTTTTGAGAAAAGGAACCATTACGCTGAACAGAAACAGGGGAGCGGCCACAAGGATGTTGCCTGAATCAAAAAGCGTTTCAATGGTCGTAAGGATGCCTTTGGACTGAAACAGAAAAACCATACGACCCAGAAGGGCAATATCCTTATAAGTGACAATCATCAAAATGGGGGCGGACAACCCGACAGCCAGCGCGATTGATGAAACAATCAGCATGGCGCCGGTAAAAAGTGACCGGTTTGAAACAAAAACATGAATGAATACCAGAAAAACGCCTGATATCAGGAAGAATGTGATTGTTGCAACTGCTGCCTGCTGATTATAGCTTTTCCTGTCCGCCATGATCGCGTTTAATTCTTCAATCTCTCTGGAATGGCCCTTATAGACGCCCAAAGTGACAAATTCCCCGGCCCTTTTAAGCAGACTTTTCACTTTGGGCATGGCGTGCAATCTGTCTGTCAGTTCCCTGGTTTTGCGTTCATAGCCGCACGCGGCCGAATAGGCGGTCCAGCCGGCCGCCAGCAGCATGGGGATAAATGAAAAACATAAAACTGCTATTATTATTTTGCGTAACATGGGTCAAAACATTCTGAAAGGGGGATCGACCATAAGTGTAAACTTAGGGCTTAATCTTGCTCTTGCTCTTGCTCTTGCTCTTGCTCTTGCTCTTGCTCTTGCTCTTGCTCTTTATCTTTATCCTGATAAAGAGCAAGATAAAGAGGTTTAGAAATCTTTAAGTTTACACTTATGGGGGATCGACATATCCCGAACATTATACTTATACCGTAAATTTACATAGCTGAAATTTCAAAAAACAAATCGACATAGCCAAAACTTCACAAACTTTGAAAAATATTCAGTACCATCAGAAAACCATTCTGTCAACCTGTCATTCCATGTACATCAGGGCAATCGCATGAAAGTATTAAATCCTAATTAAATCAATAAGTTAAATTTTTATCGATTTTTAACAAACTTACTTAAATCATTGATAATATCAAATTTCATGCGATTGCCCTGCTAAGTACCTATCCATAAATTTTTTTGTGCTCATCTTTGTGCCTTTCTTTGTGCCTCCGCGGCGTTTGTGTGGGATATAAAATCCTGTGGCCAGCCTTCTTTGTCCCTTTCTTTGTGCTTCTGTGGAATATAAAATCCAGCCTTCTTTGTGCCTTTCTTTGTGCTTCTGTGGAATATAAAATCCAGCTTCTTTGTGCCTTTCTTTGTGCTTCTGTGGAATATAAAATCCAGCCTTCTTTGCGCCGGCGACAATCATTTTCGGCTTCTCTTTCTCCGCTATGCGGGCCAGTTTTTCATAATCACTGACTCCGGTATCCTCTCTGCCTCCGTAATGGACAAAATTAAAAAGCTTTCCTGAAAAACT
>JAUCGI010000069.1:11683-25911 GCA_030378035.1 Desulfobacterales bacterium HSG2 | reverse complement strand
ATGTTTGTTAAAAATCGATAAAAAATTAACTTATTGATTTAATTAGCATTTGACACTTTCATGCGATTGCCATGAATTTACACATTTCTTTTACCGTGAAAATACATTTTCATCACTGGGGTGAAAATTTTTTTCATGGAAGTTTACCATGAAAATGTATTTTCAGCAGACCTGAATCCAGTACTGTCCATGTCATTCCGGTTAAAACCTGACATCTTTTATCAGAAAATTCTGTTTCCTGATAAAAGACGTCAAGGGATAAGTAGCTGACCATAAGCTTTCCAAGATTTTTATATCCCACACAGAAGCACAAAAAAAGCATAAAAAAGGCACAAAAAAAATTATGGATTAGGTACTTATGTGGGGTGATGAAAAAACGGCTTTTCGGTCATTTCCGACCGATCCGGTTTCCGTTCCGCCCTGTTCCGGATGAAGGCCCGCGGCCTTGTCCCGGGAGTCTGCGTGTCGGAACAGGCACCGGCCGGATCACGGCTGGGAAACCGCCATAAAACCGGAAATTTTCATCAGCCCAGTACTTTTGTCCCAACCGCACAGGTTGAAATTTTTTCTGTGCCCGCATCTGCGCATCTGTGCCTTTGTGTGGGACATAGCAGGGCCATAATTTCCCAAGATTTTATATCCCCACACAAAGGCGGGTACAAAGTTTCCAAAACTTTGAAAACCATAAGTGTAAACTTAGGACTTGATCTTGATCTTGATCTTTATCCTGCCCGTGTCCATTTAGTTAAGATAAAGATAAACACTTATGCTTTGAAAACACATATAGTAATTACCGCATCAATTACGATGATGGAAACGGCATCTTTCATTGCCCAGTTTACACTTTTATTTCTGCCGCAGAGGACACAAAATTTTTGTTTCCGGCACCTTTGCGCCTTCGCGCCTTTGCGAGAGGGCAAAAGTGTAAACTACTTTTGGGTTTCTGTGAAGGATGCCATGGAAACTGCTTTAAAATTTCCTTGTACTTCATTGATGACATGAAAGGGAAAAAACTTTACCCCGGAAGAAACTTTAGTTGTGCTGACTTTTTCCCGAAAACAGAACACTTTGAAGAAAGCTTGAAAAAGCTTGAAAGGAATTTTGAAGCTCTCCCTGAAACGATGAAAGCCCCGGGGAAGGCACTCCCCGAGGCTCAATGAAAAAGATTTTATGTGCAAGGCTATCCGCTTGCTATTCTTTATAGTAAGCAATCCTTGCACATTGTCAAGGAAAAGGCTATGGATTTTTTTCAGGAGCGCAACAATGAAACTTGAAATGTGAATATTATTCAGTTACTGTCATTGTCCATAATCGGTGCATACAGCTTCAGTAATTCTAAAAGTTTAAAGCTGAGTACAGGACAAAAAGTGGATTCCGGGTCGGAGATGCCGGAAATCCTGCCGATTTCCGGCATTCCGCCCGGAATGACAGTGTGCCGGTTTTCAGGCATCCGAAGTTTTTGTCCTGTACACAGAGTTTAAAGCTAAAGTTCCACGAAACCACAATTGGAAGGTCGCGCCGTTTTCATCAATACTTCGGACAATTTTTTATGATGTCGGGAAGAGACCGCCGACCACGCCCTGCAAGACGGGCATCCCGGTTTCGGGAAATCCGTTCCCGGAACAGCGCTCCGAGGGGCTTTTCACAAAAACTGTCCGAACTATTGTTTCATATTACTTCACACTTTTTGAAGAATAAACTCATCTGCGTCTGTCCGCGTTCCATTGCTCTTTCAAAAGTGTCAACTGATAAATGAAGGATGTCAAAAAAAGCTTGACTCTTATGTTGCGATAAAATAAATATGATTTCTGGTTTGAACACAAAACTAAGGATATGGAAAATAAATCAGAGGAATATTTTCAGTGTGATATTGAACGGATCCGCCCGAATCGGTATCAGCCTCGGCTGGTATTTTCCGAAAACGAAATTAAAGCATTATGCAGTTCTATCAGAGAACAGGGTATTGTGCAACCCCTTTTGGTCCGGAGATTTGATGACGGTTATGAACTTGTGGCAGGCGAAAGACGCCTCCGAGCTGCCAAGATGGCCGGGTTGAATCAGGTGCCGGTTGTTCTGAAAAATATCCCGGATACGGATTTGCTGATCATGTCCATCGTTGAAAACGCGCAACGAAAAGACCTGAATCCTTTAGAGGAGTCCGAAGCATATCATCGTCTTATGACTGATTTCAATCTTACTCAGAAGCAGATTGCAGAGCGCGTCGGAAAAAACAGATCATCGGTTGCCAATACGCTGAGACTCAGGCAACTGCCTCCGCAGATTAAAGATTCAGTAATGAACGAAACTTTGAGCATGGGGCATGCAAAGGCATTATTAAGCGCGGAGACGCCCCAGCAGCAGAATGAAGCATGGCGGACCCTTGTTTCAAAAGATGTGTCAGTCAGGGAAGCGGAGCAGATTGTCAAACGCCTGAAAACGGGGAAGAAAAGATTGAAAAAGGCCGGACCGGAAGAAATGTATCTTTCAGATCTGGCAGACGATCTTTCCCGACGATTTGGTACCAAGGTCCGAATCAGACGGCGCGGGCAAAAAGGAAAAGTTGAAATCGAATTTTATAATAATGATGATCTTGACCGGCTGATAAATCTTTTGAAAAGTTCGTAGTTCCGCCTTTAGGCGGTGCGGAACACAAACAAAAGTGTAAGGAAAAGTTGAAATCGAATTTTATAATAATGATGATCTTGACTGGCTGATAAATCTTTTGAAAAGTTCGTAGTTCCGGCGTTTAGGCGGTGCGGCGGAACTACAAACAAAAGTGTGAATTTTCTATAATGAAAAAAATATGTGTGATTGACGGACAGGGCGGCGGCATTGGCAGCGCGGTGATCAGGAAACTGAAAGAATTGTTTGAAGAGACCATCGATATCATTGCCCTGGGCACAAATGCAATTGCAACCGCCCAGATGCTGAAAGCGAGAGCGAACCGCGGCGCTTCCGGAGAAAATGCGATTGTCCGCACGGTTAAAAAGGTCGATGTTATCATCGGGCCTGTCAGTATTATTATGGCGCACGCGATGATGGGGGAAGTGACGCCGAAAATCGCGGAGGCGGTGGCAGACAGTCCGGCAAAAAAACTGCTCATACCGCTTTCCCGCGAGAATGTTGAAATCGTGGGGTTATCCGCTATTCCGCTTCCCCATCTGATTGAGGCGCTGATACAGGAACATTTGAGGATTGAAGATTGAAGGTTATCGGTTGACGGTTGACGGTTGACGGTTGACGGTTGACGGTTGACGGTTGACGGTTGACGGTTGACGGTTGACGGTTGACGGTTATAACGGATTTGGTTCCCGTGAACTTGAATTTATATTTGAACCTGCCCGTAAATGAATGTTCTCGTTCGCGTTCAAGTTCACGGACAGAGCCTCCCCAAAAAGCGTTATAATCAATCAGTACATGAAGGAGATATTATGTGTGAAGCAAATGCTTACCTGATCGAAGGTGACGAAAAAAAGCTGGTTATGGAAGCTGTTGACACAATTGAGCCGGATGGCGAAGGTGTCTCTCTGATCAGTATATTCGGGGAGCAGAAATTTTTAAAGGCCCGTATCCATTCACTCTCTCTTGTGGAACACAAAGTATTCCTGAAAGCGTACAAACAACATCTTTCGCCGAAGATGAAGTGAATCTGCTTGAAAACAGGGAGTCAGGAGGCAAAAACAATCCGTTTTATTGAAATGCAATTGTTATGATAGAAACCAAAGGGAGGGTTTTGCTACCTTACAATACTCCCTTCACCCCATTGACTTCCCCTGACTTATGAAATAAATTTCTTCAACTTTTGAGCGGTACATTTTGATTTTGATTTTCGGTTTTCAAAAACTTTCATATCCAAACTGCCGGCACCGAAAATGCGGCTATTGCTAATTTCAGCCGCTTATCAGATTCGCGTCACTTTGGGAATACACTTTTTAGAAATGATGATTCTTAGCTTCCCGTCAGACAGAATGCCTCAAATCAAAAAAAAAAAAAAACATAAAAATTTTGGCATCCTTCATTTGTCAGTTTGCACTTTGCCGCGAAACAATTTTTCAACTGTTCCGAGCGACCTGCAAAGTTGTTCTTCAAGTCGGAAAAAGTGCAAACCACTTTTCAGTTTCTATGATGCCAAATTTTTTCAGTTGTCTTCGGACTTTATATTTTACTGTCCCCATCTGGTAAATAAATTATTTATGTCTGAACATCCAAGTTACAGACAGCAGATGGATACATTGTTCCGACAGCATTGGTTTATTCTGTGGCCCGTAAACAACAAATGGGAAAGTTATTTAGACTTGGTTGCTTATTATGTCGAAAAACCATTTTAAAAATATATCAAAAAAAAAAGCCGCTGTTATTTTTTCAATATGTGTCATTTGCATTTTGACGAGATTGTTATTTAGTGGCGGTTTTCGTGCCACAACCGATCATGCCGAATATTCCAAAGCAGCCTGCGAAATATCAGAATTTAATTTGCAAGTACCAACAAACCATTGGAATGGCCGTATAGGGAATACGTTTTCCATCGCACTGTTTTATTTCATCTTTGGTGTGAATGAATATTCTGCAATAGGGGCTGAATTACTTTTCTCCGTACTTAACATATTTTTAGTATTTCTGCTTTCACAGGAAATTTTTGAGGGAGATAATTCATTTAAGATCGGAGCAACTGCATCAGTTTTACTTACATTTGTTCCGATTAGTATTGAAACGGGCTCAATGCTTACACTTGTGCACGGGCAAATTTTCTTTATGTTTTCTTCAATATATTTCCTTTTTCGGGGAGAAAGACAAGGTAAACCATATTATTATGCCATCAGCGGCCTGTGTGTCGGAATCGCGTATCTGTTTCACGAAACAGGGGTATTTGCGCTTTTCATAATTGCAACCCATCTTATAGCAAAGAGGAAATTCGATAAGACAATATTTATAATTTTATTTGCTTCTTTTTTAGTGTTTGCCTGTGAGAATTTAATATATTATTTTGAAACAGGGACATTTTTCCATCGGCAAATAGTGACATTAAAAACGCATCTCCATGTTGAAGGTATAGATACAGCCAGTGATCTTCTGAATATAAATACGGATAGCGATATTATGAGGCTGAAAACAAAATTCAAAGCAAGAAAAAACCTTTTTTCAGGAACTTTTATCGGGGATTCCTGGCTATTGGAACCCTTCAGATATATTCTGATGTATCCTGCATACTCAGTAATATATCATCTTTTTTTCTTGATAAGCATATTTTTAATCATTAAAAAAGATGAGCATGTTATTTACCTGAATTTGCTGTTTTGGACGCTTTTCCTTTATTATAGTTATGGTTCTCAAACCCCCCTGTCTTACAAACCGCTTGTAAGACTTCCAAGATACATTCTGCCATGTTTAATACCTGTTTGTATAGCTGTTGGCTATGGAATTGATCGCATATTGAAACAAAAATATCTTCAAAATATGTTAATCATATTTTTTATATTTATAAGTCTTTTTTGTACTTCCATCAAAGGCGGAGATATAGGGCAAAAATTTTATCAGTGTAAATTCTTTTATAAGTTCATAAAAGAAAACCCTGATAAACAGTTTGTAACTGATTCTGTGACATTCATAGGTTTGGAATTTTTGTCAAAATATCAGGGATTGAGCAATGTCAGACGAATTAGTTTCAGAAATTTTATACAAAAGGTCAATAATACTGATTTTTTAAAAGCCAACAGAGATTCTTATGTGTTTATAAATTTACCTGAAACTTATAGGCATGCATCCGTAAATTTTGACGCGTCAAAGTATGTATTGATCGCTCAATATAATAGAAAACCTAGAAAAATTTGCTTGTTACCAGGAATTCAGAATTTTTTGAAAGATAATTTATGTGATCTTTCAAATGGTGGAAAAATATATAAAATAAGGAAGCCATTGCAGGACGGGGCTTAATAACCAAGATTGCTAAGACTTTGCTTTGACACCCGGGGTATCAAAGTGAAGCTTTGACAGGGAAAATAGTTGCAATCTCAAAAATATTATCTGACAGAGAGAAAGTATTACGATGAGTGATAAACCTGTTGTTATCATCGGAGCCGGTCCCGCGGGCCTTACAGCGGCTTATGAGTCAGTCCGGCAGGGAACCCGGACCATTGTCTTTGAAAGCGCGGATAAGGTGGGCGGTATTGCGCGAACGGAATCTTACAAAGACTACTGTTTTGATGTGGGAGGCCATCGCTTTTTCACCAAAATCGAAAAGGTTGACGAACTCTGGCGGGAAGTTTTGGGCGAGGATTTTCTCAAAGTCCCCCGCATGTCCCGCATCTATTATAACGGCCGTTTCTACAACTATCCCCTTCGTCTCTTTAACGCCTTGTTCAATCTGGGGATTCTTGAAAGCATTCTGATCGTGCTGAGCTATCTCAGGTCCCAGATCTGGCCCCAGCCTGAAGAGGAAACCTTTGAGCAGTGGGTCTCCAACCGCTTTGGCCAGCGTCTCTATGAGACCTTCTTCAAGACCTATACAGAGAAGGTGTGGGGTATTCCATGCGACCAGATCCGGGCAGACTGGGCCGCGCAGCGCATCAGGGGATTATCCCTCACATCTGCGGTTTACAACGCGCTTTTCGGCGTTAAAAAGGCAGCAACCCTGATCGACGAATTTGATTATCCTTCAAAAGGACCCGGGATGATGTGGCGTCGTTTCCAGGAAGCTGTGGAAGAAGGGGAAGGCCGGGTTCTGCTCAATTCGGAAGTCATCCGCCTGAAGCATGAAAACGGACGCATCATCAGCGTCACTTATGCCGAAGATGGCAAGACCGCGGAGATGCCTGTCGAACATCTCATCTCCAGCACAGCGATAACCACCCTTATAAGGATGCTTGAGCCGAAAGCACCGGAGGAGGTTCTTGAGGCCGCCCGCAATCTCACTTACCGGGCGTTTATCATTGCGGTGCTTATCATTGACAAAAAGGACCTGTTCCCGGATCAGTGGATATACATCCACAGCCCCAATGCCAGGGTCGGGCGTATTCAGAACTTTAAGAACTGGAGCGCGGCCATGGTTCCTGATCCCGATAAAACGAGTGTGGGCATGGAATATTTCTGTAATGAGGGCGATGAGCTCTGGACCATGTCCGAGGATGAACTGACAGATATCGCTTCCGGAGAACTGGCCGAACTGGGATTGGCTGAGAAGGAAGATGTCATAGACAAGGTGGTGCTGCGCCAGCCAAAGGCATACCCGGTTTATGACCATGACTACAGCAAACACCTCGGCATAATCCGGGAATATCTTGAAACTTTTGAAAACCTCCAGACCATCGGCCGCAACGGCATGCACCGCTACAACAACCAGGATCATTCAATGCTCACAGGGCTGATGGCGGCACAGAATCTTTCAGGCGAAGATCATAATCTGTGGACAGTCAACGAAGAGGAAGAATATCTTGAGGAAGATAAGACCAAAGCCAAACTCAGGGAACTGATTCCGGAAAAAGACCTCATACGGGCATTTTCCCGGATGGACAAGCTGGGATTCGCGACCGCCATCGGTTTGGTTTCAGGTCTGCTTTTTTTCCTGGCCACCATCTGGCTGGTAATAAGGGGAACAATTCCCGGAATCCCTGATCTGGCGTTTCTTGCCGATTATTTTCCGGGCTATACGCTGACAGTGGACGGGGCATTCATCGCGT
Organism: Desulfobacterales bacterium HSG2; assembly: GCA_030378035.1. GTDB lineage: Bacteria > Desulfobacterota > Desulfobacteria > Desulfobacterales > 4be13 > JAUCGI01. The sequence continues at coordinate 18,238 of JAUCGI010000069.1, read as the reverse complement.
TTGGTTATACATTCTTCTGGGGCTTCCTGTTCGGCTGGCTGTTTGCTTACATTCGAAATCTTTTCATTGCCATCTATCTCTATCATGCGAAGAAGAGAGCCGAATTGGTGTCCCTCAGAGATTTTATCGATCATTTTTAGGAATTTGGGAATTAGGACTGTTTACAGGACAAGAAGCTTCGGATGCCTGAAAACCGCTATGCTGTCATTCCGGGCGGAAATGCCGGGAACTGGCAGGATTCCGACCGGGAATCCGTTTTTTGTCCTGTACTCAGGAATTAGGGGGTCAATTTTTACTTCCAAGGGGGTTTGAATATGAAGAATAATGTTCGGATAACAGACGAAGAAAAGCTCTTCAGCGGTATTGTGTGGCTGAATACCGGGATTCTGGGGCTGGCCCTCGGACTGCTGTGCGGCTTGGCCATATTTATCGCAACCAACTGGCTTGTCCTCAAAGGGGGCGAAGATGTCGGTTCTCATCTGAGGCTTCTGAGTCAGTATTTTATCGGGTACAAAGTCTCTTTTGTGGGAAGCCTTATCGGATTCGCGTACGGTTTTGCGGTGGGAACACTGAGCGGCGCGTTAATCGGATGGATTTATAACAAATTTGTGGCATTCAGGAACTGAATATCTTCTCAAACCTCTCTCTGATGGAAACGGGAATCAGTGAATAAAATCCATAGACCGCAAAGAGCAGAATCACCGGCTCAACAGGGAACCGAAGTCGGGCCGCGACATGGGTAAAATAGTAAACAATGGGAAGAAAGAGAATATAAGCGACAGGCGCGGAGATATCACTGATCTTTCGCCTGATCCCCATAAATATTCCGATCAGCATAAACGGCAGCGGAGCTAACAGAAACAGCTTTTTCAGACCGGATATGGAAAAGGATATTCCGAGATTTCCCGCCCACTCGTTCTTTCCGAGCGGGTCGCCGATCCAGAAGCGACAAATCCGCCTTAATGTCAGCTTCAGATATTTCTCCGGGTTCTCTCTGATAAATGTCCCGGCTTTGTCAAGGCACAGGTTCATATAGTTGATTTCTCCGAGGCTTTTATAAAGAAGAAACTCTCCGAGATTGATCGTCGGGTGCTGGCGGACAAATACATTGCTCTCCGCACCGCTTTCCAACGCATCCCAGGTCTCCTGACAGTTTTCGAGTCTGAGCTCCAGCCCGAAATTGGATCGGAACGTGAATTTGCCGAAGACCGCGTAATTCCTCAAAAGCCATGGGAGCATTATGGCATAAGAGAGGATACAGATTGTGGCGATGCACACGGCTTTTTTTTTCAGAGGAGACGGGCTTTTCAGAAAGAGCCATATCAGCAGAAACGGATAAAACGCAATGATAACGCTCTTCATCAGAATGACAAACCCCGTGAAAACGCCGAACATGGCCGCGTTTTTATAACTGAGCCGCTCCGGTAGGAGGAGTAGCCAATATATCAGGATCATACTTAGAAATGTAAAGATGGTGGTGTCCCAGATGGCATTAATCGCATACCATATTGGCGACGGATGAATTGCAAAGATTGCCGCGGCAATATACCCCACCTCACGTCCGAACAGGAATCTGCCGATAAAAAAGAGTGGCAAACATGTCAATGCGGATGCCAGACAGTTCACGGCCAAGGTTACAATTGCAGCGTTTGTTGAATAGACGCCGAAGAGTTTGAATATTAACGCCAAAAGATAAGGATACAGGGGCGGCACCAGCGCGGTGGGCCCTGTGGGGTAAAGAAACGGTGAACTGAAGCCCTCCCCTGTCGCAATCGCTTTGGCGAGCCTTCCGGTTTCATAACCGAAATCCCAGTCATTCTCTATGATATATGAGTCAAGAGAATACATGAAAAACAATCGTATTCCCAATGCAACGAGAACGATAAGGAATAAGATTTTTTTCTCTTTTCTGTCAATATCTGAAAATTTCATAGAGGTTCCTCTATACATCATCCCACCCGCTTTCTTTATCCCACTCCGTTATGTTATCCAGAGAATACTCCTCCAAGTCTCCTGTAAAATCCGATAAGTAGGTGTCCAAAAGTTTTCCGGGATTCCCGTCACGACATGGAACTGAAAAAAAAGGACTTCCGTCACGACATGTCATTCCGGGCGGAACTGAAAAAAAGGGACTTTTTTTCAGTTCCGACCCGGAATCCACTGATACGGATGCCTGAGAATTTATGGCCAGGCCCTTATATTTTTCCTGACACTTCTTCATTTCAAGATATTCTGCTTCCGGAATTGTTATGGTTTTCATAATGTGCCTTCCTTTCTGGCATAGCTTTTAAAATAATGTCTGTCAGCAACAGTCCGGAGTGTAAAGCTTTGCATTTTGGAGAATGTTTTTCTTAAACTCTGTATCAGGCCCTCTTCCGATGGACATCCGATCCAGCGCACCAACTACTCCGCTTTTCCCTTCTGACAATTCTTTAACAGAAAATATCAGAAGGGTCAAATAAAAAATAAAAATTGAAAATCGGGCAGAATAGAAACCAAGTTTTTTTGAAAACCTGGTTTTTTAGGATACATTTTTGAAGATTGAAAATTGGGTAGTACAGCAACTTGTAAATTCGTCACCCTCTCTTATACTTATAATGACAAAGGGGGGATGAATTTCCAAGTTGCTGTAGTAGAATAGATTTCTTGAAAACTTGGTTTTTTGGAATATATTTTCTAACTCCCTGATATTTCCACAAGAATGTAAATCACTTCGGCCATCCCGATCACCGGCCCTGTAGCCGCTCTTTTAGGAGGGATCCCGGAAACGTCCATATCCGCAAGCACTTTCAGCCCCATGATCGCATCGGCCACATCAAGACTGCTGTCGCCGTTTATATCTCCAAACATATAAACCGTTATTGTGAGCGTGTCGCTTCCTGACACTTTACCTGTTGTACCATCTTTTACCGAGAGATTAAGCGTATAGGAACCGGCCGCATTGTTAGTCTTGGCTTTAAAAGAGACTGTGGTGGGGGATGTCTGTGATCTCGCTGACCCAAGTATGTAATCCGTGCCTAGTTCCGCCGCGGACGGCGCGGAATTTACAGTCCATTCATAAAGATAAGTCGCATTTTCATCTGTATCTGAAACGTCAGCGTCACTGAAGCTGGGGTCGCTTCCGCCTACCGTAATTTCCTTGTCCGAGCCTGCATCGACCTCAACCGAAGCAGAACTGACACTGAAACAATCCTCTTTTTTACCGCTCTTGCCATTGGAATTGGTAACTGTTATATCGTATTTTCCGGTGCTGATTTCCGCAGGTACAGTCGCCTCCAACTCGGTGGAACTGACAAACCTCACAGTGGAAACGCTTGTATCTCCGATTTTGGCAGTGGCACCTGACATAAAATCCGTACCGGTTATCGTAATGCTGTCGCCGCTGGCACCGCTGCTCGGTTCCACCGAGGAGACACTTGGCATCGTGTCTATGATAAACGGGCCGAGATGCACCGATTCACTGTATTTCCCATCATTATCGATTGCCGTGATGTGAAAATACCAGTTGTCACCGTCTGCCAGCGCGGCAGGTGTGGCGGATGTGGCCGAAGCACTACGGTTTCCTGTATATAGAAGCGTATCTGGAGAATTATCCAACAAAATCGCATAACTGTTCAGGGTCGAATCCGCCGGCGCTGTCCATGTAATGGTTATTGTGTCATTGGTTGATGATACTCCGACTGTATGAGTTGAGCTGGCAACATTCGATGGCGGATCAATCGCCATAGCCGCCGGAGTGAGTGCAAAAAGAAAGATCAGCACTATCGATATTATAAAGTTGCTGTTTTTCATATTTATTATTAAATCTCCTTTCAATCAAAAGTGTATGGCAGAATTTCTGCAAGTTTTAAATATCTGTGTGGATGGCATACCTTTATTATTATATTCCTTAAAGCTGGCCAAAATATTCCCGCCTTTAAAAATTTTAACAGTATCCACCCGAAAACGCGCTTTACCATTAGGATTTTTTTTCTTGGTAAAGATAATGGCACTGCTGATCGTCGGACCCAGGAGCCGCTTTATCCCATCCTCAAGAGGTATATCTTTAAACTTTGAGGTTAATTTGCAGGTCAGGCTTTCATCTAAAAACACTTTTATCCCGGCTCTTTCTGCCAGCGATCTGGCAACATCCGAAATATCCACATTGACGAAATTGGCAGAAAGGGTTTTTTGGGATTTGTTGAAATCTATAAAATGAGCTTGGGAAGAAGGTGAGTCTGTATTTGCAATCAGGGGAAATGCCGAAAAGATCAAGATTGCCATGCTTATGACACCGAACGCCACTTTGGGAAAGTCCATTTTTTTCTCCTGTCATAAGAGACTTCGGCAGCCTTCGTTTATGGATTTACACTTTTAAGTTCGTAGTTCCTGTGTTTAGGCAGAACTACGAACTTAAAAGTGTAAACTACTTTTCAGGCAAAGTGAAGGATGTCGAGACTTTCATGAAAAAAAAATTTCACATATAAAAACCGGGTTTTTCAAAAAACTGATTTTTGGAAGGTTGTCCGGTTTTTATTCTGACAACAGTTTCTTAAACAACAGTTTCTTAAATCCATTTTATAAATAAAAACTATCATCATACCATCTATATGGATACACGGGGGAAATCGTTTTTCTTACATTATGGTTTTAAAAAAAGGTTATCGGAAGGGAATCTGATTAGAAAATGTATGCCCGAAGTACCCTGAAATCAGCTAAATCTTTACAAGGCACACGGGCAACATTATTTGTGAAATGAAACACATTTCCCCCTCAAAGGGAGCAATCTCTCAAACAAAATGAGTTCATTTTCCGGGAAAAGAAGGTGAAAAGAAACTATTTATAGTAGCCTGCCCCTACAATCGCATCACCCGCTTTCAGGATGTAGCTCTCTTTCTGTGAGGGATCTTCACCCTTCTTTTTGGGCCACTTATAACCCACCCACCCTTTGCCATCTTTTCCTTTGGCAACATTGACGAAATTCTGGAAGAACGGCGTGCCGTCCGAGTCTTTCAGATCTTTCAGATTTTTGCCGATCAGATCCGGCCTCAGGGGATGAGCGATCATTGTGGCTGTCATATCCGTCATAAACACATAGACCGATCCCTTGACGAATTTACCGTCTTTCTTATTGACCTCCGCTTTTGCAGCATCAAGTCCTTTATCTTTGATCATTTTGGCGGCATCCTTGCACAGCTTTATACAATCCTCTTTTTCACCTGCAAGGGCATTTCCAGTTACACAAAGGGCAAACACGAGTGTCAGTGCTACGATCATCAATTTTTTCATTACAATTCCTCCGTACTTTTTTTTAGTTTATGAAATAAACTGTTAAAGATTATCCGTTTCCGTTTTCGGAATTCAGTCATACGATTTTCAAAAAAACAACACCTCCTTCTTTCCACAAAAAATGATCGCTCCAACTTCACTTGAGAGATTGAATGCATTTCTTTTTATCACACTTTTTTATAAATGCAAGGAAAAATTAAAGAAAATATGTGATTCATAAAATAAATTTAATTTATTTTTTGTATTAAAATATAACGCCTTTATTTTCAACAGCTTATATTTTGGGTGGCTGATACAGGAAGACTTCCGAAGTTTCATAAACTTCGGAAGTCTTTGTGGGACTTATTTTACAACTGACGCGATCTTTTCAGCGGTTTTCCCGATGGCTTCCATGTCCCCAGGCTTGAGTTCCCAGTTTGTCACCGGCAGTTCAGGCGCGCCGCTGACCCGTGGGATCAGATGGAGATGATAGTGCATGACCACCTGATTCACGGCTCGGCCATTCAATTGAAGAAAAGCAATCCCCTCAGGTTTCAGGGCCTCCTTCATTGCATGGGCCACTTTTTTGGAAGCCAGGTGAATTGCGGTGATCTCTTCGTCGCTAACTTCCCATATATTCTCCGCGTGCCGTTTGGGAATAATCAGCGTATGCCCCTCGGAAATAGGGTTGACGTCTGCAAAGGCCAGAACCTTGTCATCTTCATAGACCTTGAAACAGGGGATATCGCCCTTAATGATCTTGCAAAAAATACAATCTTCCATTTATTTCCTCCTAATAAAAGTTGAAAGTTGAAAGTTGAAAGCTAAAAGTTAATTGTTTGACACGCTGATTCGTATTTTTAACTTTCATGCTCGGAATTCCTGTCAGTATAATTATAATGATAGAAAATTGCAACATTGAACTGTGCATCAGACTTCCGAAGTTTCCAAAACTGTTATGGTCGCGTATTCACAAATTGGGGAATGCCGAAATGAAATTTGGCATCGTTATGTCATCCCAACATGTCATTCCAGGCAGAACAGTCCCCGACATGTCATCCCAACCGACATGTCACTCCAGGCAGAACTGCCCCCGACATGTCATTCCGGGCAGAAGTGAAAAAAAAGGGACTTTTTTTTCAGTTCTGATCCGGAATCCACTGTCCCAACCCGACATGTCGTCGTCATTCCAGGCAGAACTGCCCCCGACATGTCATTCCGGGCAGAAGTGAAAAAAAAGGGACTTTTTTTTCAGTTCTGACCCGGAATCCACTGTCCCAACATGTCATTCCGGGCAGAAGTGAAAAA
>JAUCGI010000069.1:0-11584 GCA_030378035.1 Desulfobacterales bacterium HSG2 | reverse complement strand
AATCCACTCTCCCAACCCGACATGTCATCGTCATTCCAGGCAGAACTGCCCCCGACATGTCATTCCGGGCAGAAGTGAAAAAAAAGGGACTTTTTTTTCAGTTCTGACCCGGAATCCACTGTCCCAACCCGACATGTCGTCGTCGTTCCAGGCAGAACTGCCCCGACATGTCATTCCGGGCAGAAGTGAAAAAAAAGGGACTGTTCTGACCCGGAATCCACTCTCCCAACCCGACATGTCATTCCAGGCAGAACAGTCCCCGACATGTCATCCCAACCCGACATGTCATTCCAGGCAGAACTGCCCCGACATGTCATTCCGGGCAGAACTGAAAAAAAAGGACTTTTTTTTCAGTTCTGACCCGGAATCCACTGTCCCAACCCGACATGTCGTCGTCATTCCAGGCAGAACTGCCCCCGACATGAAGAAAAAGAAAATCAGAGGTCTGACAAAAGGGCAGTTTGACCATGTAACTGACCAAGACAATCGGGCTGAAGGTTTTGTGACAGAAACACATGAACCAATATGGTCTGTCTGGCGGCAAGATGACAATGGCAATGTTTTTATGATTGAAAACGGCCTCACCGAAACTGATGCTCTGAGACTTGTACGAGATTTTGAAAGGAAAGGACACAAGCAGACTTATTGGGCAAAACAAAATTTATGATAAGGAAAACCAATGGGACGAATTATGGCACAACGACCTTTTTTACTCACGAAACCCTCACTGCCTCACCTTCCTGACAATTTCCGATAAAATCTCATCCGCCTCATCAAAACCGAAATCTTTGATGAGCATACTGACCTTTTTAATATTTTCCTCCATATCCCCGGGGAGCGTCCGCTCCTGAATCTTCTCTATGATCTCCGAACTGCCGAAGGGATCCAGATTATCCAGACATCCCTTCAGACTTTCTAACATATCACGGAGTTCATTCATGTCCGCGGGAGCGGCTTTTTTCTGCCTCTCATTCTGCCTCTCATCACTCTGATCAAGCGATGCAATGGATTCGGCCGTTAGTCTGAACTCCCTTTTCACAGATTCCAGAAGGTCGGACAGCCGAGTTTCATCTTCCTCATCTGCGGCATCTTCCAGACGTCTGGCAACTCTCCTTAGTTCATAAGCCGAAATATTGCCGGCCACGCCGGCCATGGAATGGGCAAGACGTCTGATCTCCTTATGATTCAGATCCCTGACAGCCCGACTCAGTTCATCAAATATCATTTTCTGATCCTCGGAAATATCCCGGAGGAGTCTGCGAAATGTGTCCCAGGCGATACCCGTGCGCTCAAGCGCATTTGAAATATCTATACACGGAATATCGGGAATATCGGGAATATCGGGATTTGAAACCTGAACCTCGAAAGATCGGACATCAGACTCCGAGCGCCGAACAGGTGCCGACAGCCATTTCTCAAGAATCCTGAAGAGTTCGGTTTTGTCAATCGGCTTGCTGACATAATCATCCATTCCGGCCTTCAGACATCTTTCCCGGTCTCCCATCATGGCGCTTGCGGTCATGGCGATGATCGGGACTTTGGATTTCTTCAATCCGCAATCAGGGTATTCCCAGTTCCGAATTTCTCTTGTCGCTTCCAGACCGTCCATTTTGGGCATCTGAACATCCATCAGCACGGCTGCATAGTCGCTGTTCCGAACCGCTTCAACAGCCTGAAGGCCGTTCTCCACAATTTCCACTGTGAAGCCGGCTTGGGAAAGGACTTCCCAGGCTACAATCTGATTGGCTTTGTTGTCTTCTGCAAGAAGAAGGCGAACATCCTGAAACACATTTCTCATTGAAGGCGTGTTTTCTTCCACGCTGAACTTTTCAGGAATATCCTTAACATCTTTCAGACCGAAACAAGCAGTGAAAGAGAATGTGCTTCCGCTGCCAAGCTCGCTTTCAACGGCAATACCGTCGCCGCCCATCATAAGAACCAACTGCTGACTGATAGCCAGTCCCAAACCGGTCCCCCCGTATTTTCTTGAGGTGGAACTGTCAGCCTGGGTAAAGGCGTCAAACAATCTCTCTGTTTTGTCAGGCGGGATACCGATGCCGGTGTCTGAAATGGCAAAATGCAGTACCGTGTTCTTTGCATCTGCGGAATCGGGAGGGGGCTGATTCCGAACCCTGAGGCAAATTTCGCCTTTCTCGGTAAATTTGAAAGCATTGCCGATCAGATTGATTAAAACCTGCCGCAACCGAAGCGGATCGCCTATCAGACCGAGAGGCGCATCCGGAGCCTGTTCCACGACAAATGCAATATCTTTTTGCATGACATGGGATTTGAAATTATCTTCAATATCTTGCAGAAAATCCTTCAGTCTGAAAGGTTTGTCCTCGATATTCAGCTTGCCTGCCTCAATTTTTGAGAAATCGAGTATGTCATTGAGAAGACCCAGGAGATATCGGGCGGAAGATCGGAGAATATTCAGATATTCCCGCTGCCTGGCATCCAGTTCCGAATTTATGACCAGATCGCTCATTCCGATAATGGCGTTCATGGGGGTGCGGATCTCATGACTCATATTGGCTAAGAACTCGCTTTTGGACCGGTTGGCATCTTCTGCCTCCTGCTTGGCAATCTCAAGTTCTTCCGCATATTTTCTGAGTTTCTCCTCAGCTTTTTTACGGTCGCTGATATTTCGCACAACTCCCAGAAAACCTGTCAGCTCATTTTCTTCATCATAGAGACATGTCAGCACTGTATCGGCCCATATCGTGTGGCCGTCCTTATGTCTGAGTTCCTGATCAAAACGCAGGGACTCGGACATACTGAACTCCGATTCTTCGGTGACATGGCTTTCATCCGTGATATTCATTATGTTTTCAATTGAAAATCGGGCCAGCAAATCTTCCAACTCCATATCATCCAAATCGTCCGGTTTGTAACCCAGCAGGCGTTCAAGCGAAGGGCTGATATAAGTGAATCGCAACTCGGAATCTCTGGCCCATATCAGATCACTGGCGTTTTCGGCAAGCAGGCGATATTTCTTCTCTTTTTCACGCAATGCCTCCTCCATCTGCTTTCGCTCATTGATGTCGGTGATAATACCGGCGACTGCATAAATTTCCTTCTGTGCGTTGCGGAGCGGAAATTTGACAAGGAAATATGTGCATAATTCGTCGCCTCTGGGAAAAACAATTTCTGATTTCACAGGCATGCCGGTGTTCAGGATATCCTGGTCACCGACCCGGATTTTCTCTGCCACCTCATCAGGGAATATCTCATGGATCGTTTTGCCTATGAGCGTCCCTTTTTCAGCATGAACGACGGATTCAAACTGTCTGTTGGCGAAGATAATTTTTTCCTGCCGGTCTTTGACAAAAATACTGCTCGGGGAGTAGTCTGAAAACGCCTGAAAAGTCGTCTGGCTCTCCCGCAAAGAGTCTTCTATCCGTTTCCGTTCAATAATCTCCTGTTCAAGCCGTCTGTTTTTCTCTTCAAGCTGTTTTTGGAGATTTCGCAGAGTCAGGTGTGTTCTGACGCGGGCCAGTACTTCATCTGTCTGGAACGGCTTGGTGATATAGTCAACCCCGCCGAGGGAGAAGCCTTTCACCTTATCCGTCAGCTCATCCAGGGCGCTGATAAAGATCACCGGTATGTCACGGGTCCGTTCGTCTGCTTTCAACTGTTCGCAAACTTCGTAGCCGGACATGCGGGGCATCACGATATCAAGCAGAATCAGATCGGGCGGCTGCGCCGTCACGGATGACAGGGCCAGCGGACCGTCAGGCACAGGCCGGACCGTATATCCCGCTTCGCTCAGTATCTTAGTCAGCAGACGCAGATTGAAACGGGTATCATCAACAATTAAAATACTTGGTTTGAGAGCATCAGTTTCATGGTCGCTCATTTCCGTTCTCCTCTGAAACAGATTTAAGGATTGAGGGTTGCTCGGCTATGGACAGGACAACACAGTTCTTCCCACGCTTTTTGCCTTCATACAAGGCTTCATCTGCCATTTTAATGCATTGTTCAATATTCATCACGCATTCTGAAAAGGAACTTACCCCGAATGTCATGGTAATTCTGAGATTATGGTTATCATATTTATAATAATTACAGGATATTTTCTCTCTGAGCGATTCAGCAAGGATTCTTCCGCCTTCCAAATCCGTCTCCGGCAGTAATAGCAGAAATTCCTCTCCTCCCCATCGCGCGACGCCGTCCTGTTTTCTCACCTTGCCGCGCATCATTTCAGCAACCGATACAAGAACAAAATCACCGCAGTCATGTCCGTGTTTGTCATTAAACACTTTGAAATTGTCAATGTCGCATAATACGAGTGAAAACGGTTTTCCGCTTCTTTCAAATCTTATCCTCTCATTTTCAATCTTTTCAATGATGTCACGACGATTTGAAAGTTTTGTCAAGGTGTCTGTTTTTGCCGCCAGTTCCAATTTCCTCTGAGATTTCAGAAGTTCCTCATTGGTTTTTTTCAATTCCCGGTAAGCGACCTTCAGCGATTCCCGGGAACGGCTCAGCTCAAGGCGCGTTCTGACTCTGGCCAGCAGTTCAACCCCGTTGAACGGTTTGGTGACATAATCCGTACCCCCGGCTTCAAAGCCTCTCACCAAGCTCTCCGTATCCGTTTTCGCAGTCAGGAAAACAACCGGAATATCTTTTGTCGATGGCTCCTGCTTCAGCCGCCTGCATACTTCGAATCCGTCCATTCCCGGCATCATCACGTCTAAAAGTATCAGATCAAAATTGTGGGAATGAATCTTGTCGAGAGCGACTTTGCCGTTCTGAGCGAAAGTCATCTGGTAGCCGTCATCTTTTAATATGCTCGCAACAACCTGAATATTTTTGGAAACATCATCAACAATCAGGATTCTGAAATTCTTGTTATCATAGTTATTGCACATCTGTTTTTCCTTTGTCCCTTGAACTTGAACTTATACCTGAACCTGAACTTATGTCTGAACCCGAACCTGCCCGTTCACGTTCAAGTTCCTGATTATAACGGATTTTGGGGAGGCCCCGGGAATATGACAGCGGATAGGAGGATTAAACGGATATGTCCGTTTAATCCCAGGAATCCGATGTCATATCCGATCCGGGAATATCCGTTTCATCCCGGAATCCGTTGTCATATTCCCGGGCCTCCCAAAATCCGTTATAATCAGTTCAAGCTGATTATAACGGATTTAGGGGAGGCTCCGAACCGCGAATGACGCGAATGAACACGAATCGCACGGATCACGGGGAGGAGTCACACCGCTCCCCGGTCGGGCGTCCTCCGGATCCGGGGATGCCCGGCCGTCATTCCGGTCACACGGCTCTGTGTCCGTTCGCGTTCATTCGCGTTCATTCGCGGTTCGGAGCCGAAAAGCGTTATAATCAGTCATTTTCAATTTTCATTCTCCAAACGCCTGATCTCTTCAAGTAATTCAGGATAGGCCTTCAGTGTGACACCCATATTATCAATATCAATTTAGGGGAGGCTCCGAACCGCGAATGACGCGAATGAACACGAATCGCACGGATCACGGGGAGGAATCACACCGCTCCCCGGTCGGGCGTCCTCCGGATCCGGGGATGCCCGGCCGTCATTCCGGTCACACGGTTCTGTGTCCGTTCGCGTTCATTCGCGTTCATTCGCGGTTCGGAGCCGAAAAGCGTTATAATCAGTCATTTTCAATTTTCATTCTCCAAACGCCTGATCTCTTCAAGTAATTCAGGATAGGCCTTCAGTGTGACACCCATATTATCAATATCAAAACAGCCTGCCTGTTCAATCAGATCTTCTCCGAACTGTTGCAGCATTTCTAATGAATAATGTTCGCCTAATTCCCTGATCTGATAACCGAATCCTTCGATTTCATCAAAAAATTCGCTCTCCCGGACCGCTTCCCATGACATCATCAGCTCATTTTCCAATTTGCGGATCACTTCAGGGAGCTTTTTCAGTGATTCAGCCGGTATTCTTTCCGACCGGCCTTTTTTATATGATTTTTCCGGTACTGCTTCAGCAGATTCTTCTCGGGAACATTTGAGGAATCGGGATAATTCACCAAGTATTTCCGTGCGATGAACCGGTTTTCTCAGATATCCGTCAAATCCTGCTTCCATAATCATTTTCTGATCTTCATTCAGCGCGGAAGCGGTTAACGCAATAATCGGAATCATTTTCAGTTTTTCATCTCGCTTCATCCGTTTTGTCGCTTCATATCCGTCCATAACAGGCATTCTGATATCCATCAGAATAATATCCGGTCGGATCTGCTTTGCAAGCCGGATGGCTTCCTGTCCGTTCTCAGCTTCAATGGCGGTGATATTTGCATCCCCGATAAACTCTTTCACTAAGATACGATTATCTTCAATATCATCGACAATCAGAACTGACGATTTCTCGTAAGAGATGTTCTCATGCCCGAAACAGGAATATGATTCTGTTTCTGCGTCAGTTTTGACAACCGTTACCTGATTCAGTCTGATTTCAAAACAGCTCCCTTTGCCGATTTCGCTCATAACGGAAATCCTTCCGCCCATCATTTCAACCAATCGTTTTGAAATTGCCAGTCCGAGACCGGTTCCGCCAAATTGCCGGTTGCTTTGTCCGTCCTGCTGTCTGAATGATTCGAATATCGTTTCCTGAGATTCCATCGGAATGCCGATTCCCGTATCCTCCACCCGGATAATCATATCCAGAATGCTTTCATCTTCCGGTCCCGATATTTTTTCAGCACTTAGTCTGATATGACCCTTTTCAGTAAATTTTACTGCATTGCCAATGAGATTGAACAGGACCTGTCTTAGCCGCGTTTCATCCAAAAACAGACGATCCGGGATATCCGGTGGAATATCGATAATAAAATCAATGTTTTTTTCAGATGTTTTCAGAGAAAAGATTTGCTGGGATTCTCTGAAGATCATAAAGGGATTCACCGGTTCATAATGAATCTCCATTTTTCCGGCTTCAATTTTGGAAAGATCAAGAATATCGTCAATTAATGTCAACAAATTTTTCCCCCCGGACCGAATGGCTGTCAGATAGTTTTTCTCCTTTTTGCCGATGACATGAGAAGTGAGTAATTCCGCAAATCCGAGTATGGCATTCATGGGCGTTCGAATTTCATGGCTCATATTGGCCAAAAATTCGCTTTTCGCCCTGTTGGCGGTTTCGGCAGATTCTTTGGCTTTCTGAAGTTCTTCTTCTGCCTGCTTGCGCTCGTTGATGTCAGTCAGCCCGATAATCATCGACGGCTCACCGAAATAATCGATGGAATATGCGGACATGATCGCCCATCGGCGTTCATTATTTCTGAGCTTTACTTCGATTTCAAAATTCTCGGCATACCCCTGTCTCCGAATCTGGGCAAGAATTCGCAACAGCCTGTCCGGATTTGCATAGAACGATATTGTTTTCACATTGACCAACGCATCATGCGGAAACCGGAAATATCTTCGGGCGGCCTGGTTCGCCCGTATGACCATATTATCCGACATTCTCGCAATAATTAGCGGAACAGGCGTGGCGTCAAATATTTTCTGCAGGTTTTCTTCGCTCCTCTTCATGGCATTCTGCGCGTGCTTGCGCGCTTTTATTTCAAAACTCAGCGATTCATTTGTTCTTTTCAATTTTTTATGGGACTGTCTCAGTTTCAGATGCACATTCATTCTGGCAGAGACTTCCTCGTGTTGAAACGGTTTTGTAATGTAATCCACACCGCCAACCTCAAACCCTTTTACTTTATTCTTCGGGTCTGTCAATGCACTGATAAATATTACCGGAATCTCTTTGGTGTCATTTCTGCTTTTCAACTGGCGGCAGACTTCAAAACCGTCTAATTCGGGCATGATGATATCCAGAATAATCAGATCCGGCAGCTTTTTTTTTGCAAACTCCATCGCTTTGAAGCCGTTTTTTGCCATCGCAAGTTTGTAACCTTTCCCTCTGAGCATGTCCGCCAGTATCTTCAGGTTTTTCGGATTATCATCAACAATGAGTACCAATGATTCTGTTTCGTTGTTCATAAGTTTTTCCCTTCCTGGCCGGATCAGACTGGCGGTCCGGATGTATTAAGTACCTGTGCCATCCCCCGCTGCCAATAATCTGATCTTCTCGACTAATTCAGGATAAGCATCCAACGTGATTCTGATGTTGTCAACGTCAAAATGTTCCGCCTGTTCAACCAAATCCTCTCCGAATTGTTGCAGAAGTCCTGATGAATATTGTTCTCCCAGCCCTTTGATCTGATGACCGAAATTCTCTATCTCATCAAAAAATCCGTTTGTTCTGACCGTTTCCCATAATGTCATAAACTTATTTTCCAGTTTGTGAATGATTTCCGGGAATTTTTCAGGGCATTCCCCGCGTATGTTCTCTATCCGCTCTTTGTCATCCGTTTTTTCAGTTCTCTCTTCGACGCGGGAATATTTGATAAACCGGGATAGTTCATAAAGCAATTCCGACCGCTGAACCGGTTTTCGCAAATACCCGTCAAATCCCGCAGCCATGATCTTTTTCTGATCTTCTTCCAACGCGAGAGCCGTTAAGGCGACGACAGGCATATTTTTCAGTTCCGGGCATTTTTTTATCTGTCTGATTGCTTCGTATCCGTCCATGACAGGCATTCTGATACCCATCAGCACGAGGTCCGGCCCGTTCTTTTTTGCAAGCTCGACCGCCTTTTGTCCGTCCCGGGTTTCGATAATCGTGATATTTGTGTTTCGGAGAAATTCTTTTATCAGAATCCGGTTGCTTCTGGTATCGTCAGCAAGCAGAACCGAGGCTTTTTCATAAGAGATGTTCTCATAATCGAAACAAAATGCTGCTTCAGGCTCGGCAACGGTTTCGGATACGGAGACGCCGGACAGAATGATTTCAAAACAGCTCCCTTTGCCGACTTCGCCCGTCACGGAAATTTCTCCGCCCATCAGTTTGACCAGGCGTCTGGTGATTGCCAGTCCGAGACCGGTTCCCGGATATTTTTTTGTGTTCTGGCCGTTCTGCTGCCTGAAGGATTCAAATATTATCTCCTGAGATTTCCGGGGGATACCGATACCCGTATCTTCCATGCGGATAATTAAATCCGTGCAGTTTTTGTCATTCGGCCGGTCTCTTTTTTCAGCAGTCAGTTTGATATAACCTTTCTCGGTGAATTTTATGGCATTGCCGATCAGGTTATACAAAATCTGCCTTAATCTGACCTCATCGGATAATAAGCCATCCGGAATATCCGGTGCGATTTCGACGATGAAATTCAGCCCTTTTTCAGAGATTTTCAGAGAAAAGAGATGTCGAAGCTCATCAAAGATCGTATGGAGACTGACCGGTCCGTACTCGAGTTCCATTTTTCCGGCTTCAATCTTGGACAGGTCAAGGATGTCATTAATCAGAGTTAACAACGTCTTTCCGCCGGTTCGGATGCCTTCAACATAGCTTTTTTGCGTCTTGTTGGTTATCAGCGAACTGAGCAACTCCGAAAAACCCAGCACCGCATTCATCGGCGTCCGGATTTCATGGCTCATATTGGCAAGGAATTCGCTTTTGGCCTCGTTTGCAGTCTCAGCCTGCTTTTTGGCAGATTCAAGCTCCTGTGCATATTTTTTCAGTTTTTCCTCGTTCTGCCTTCTCTCTGTAATATCCTGAATCACTCCGACCATTCTGACCGCTTCTCCGGCTTTATTATAAAAGGTTTCCAATTCGCTCCAGACAAATCGCAGCGTACCATCCGGACGTATGACCCGATATTCTGTGGAAGTCCTTTTATCTCCGGTCAGCGACTTTCTGACTGCTTTCCATAACATTTCTTTGTCCTCGGGGTGGACAAACCGTTCAATGATTACACCAAAATCGTCATCAAATGATTCCGGATCAGCGCCGAATATCCGATATATTTCATCGGAGAACTCTCCCTTTCTGGAAACAAAATCCATATCCCAATTGCCGATATTGGCGATTTTCTGTGCATATTCAAGACGTTTCCGGTTTTCCCGCAGCGCATCTTCCGCACGTCTCCGCTCCATGATCTCCTGCCGGAGCCGGCTGTTTCTCTCCTGAAGACGCTTTTGCAGGTTCCGCAGGGAGAGATGCGTTTCAACGCGGAGCAGAACTTCTTCCGACTGAAACGGCTTGGTAATATAATCGACTCCTCCGAGAGAGAAAGCTCTTACTTTGCTCGGCATTTCATTTTTTGCGCTGATAAAGATCACCGGGATATCCCGGGTCCGTTCATCCGCTTTCAACTGTTCGCAGACTTCGTATCCGGACATGTGGGGCATCATAATATCGAGCAGGATCAGATCAGGAGGAGCCGCCTGTATTGAGGCCAGCGCCTGGCGGCCGTCTCTCACGGGCCGGACAACATATCTCTGCTCGCTCAGTATTCTGGTTAAAAAGCGCAAATTGAAGCGGGTATCATCAACGATTAAAATATCTGCTTTGGGTGTAACTGTTTGCTCGTCATTCATCTCGGTTCTCCTTACCTCCTTTATATAAAACTTGAACTTGAACTTTTGTGTACAGGACAAAAAACTTCGGATGCCTGAAAAACGGCACACTGTCATTCCGGGCGGAAATGCCGGGAATCGGCAGGATTCCCGGCATTTCCGACCCGGAATCCACTTTTTGTCCTGTACTCAGCTTGAACTTATACCTGAAATTGCCCGTAAATGAATGTTCAAGTTCAAGTTTACGTTTACGTTCACTACAGGGACCAACTATTCCGAAATAAGCGCATAGACCTTCTCCAAATCCTGCTCAAGCCGTTCAAATATGGGTATGATCTGCTCTGTCTTCTCTTCTATTGCAGCATGTTCCAAACGTGCGGCAAATATCTGACAGGATTCGGCGCCGATTGCTCCGGAAGTGCCCTTGAACTTATGCGCCTGCATGGCAATCTCCTTTATATCATTATCGCGGATGGCTTCCCTAAGTTTCTCAATGATAGCCGAAGCTTCTTTGGGAAAGAGCTTATAGACTTCCCCGAGAAACGCCTCATCTCCGCCGAAACGGCGCAAGGTGCCTTTTTTGTCAAGGAGGATTTCATTCTGGGTATGTGCCAGTCGTTTCTCGGTTGACTGAGAGACAACAGTGTCGCTTTCCAGAATGTTTCCTTTGATGATCGAATTTAACTCGTAAAAATCCACAGGCTTGGTTACAACATCATTCATCCCCGCGGCCTCGCATTTTTCCCGGATATCTCCGACAGTGTGAGCGGTCATGGCGATAATGGGAATTTTGCGGTTTGCATCGCCGGCTTCGCCGGCGCGAATTCGGCGTGAGGCTTCCAGACCATCCATTTCGGGCATTTCCAGGTCCATGAGCACAAGGTCAAAACGCGCTTGGCCAAGGATGGTCAGAACCTGCTTTCCATCGCCCGCGTTGACGGGATCGTGTCCCAGTTGTTCCAGGAATTTCATGGCCACCTTGAAATTTACCGGGTTGTCTTCCGCGAGCAGTATCTTCAAACCATGCTCAGTTTCAAAGGGGGCTTCGGCCTCCTTTTTCTGTTTTTCGGCTTGAACCTTTTCCGCATCCCCCGGTTTGAAAACCGCGGTGAAGGAAAATACGCTCCCTTTTCCCATTTCGCTCTCAACCTGTATCTCACCGTCCATAAGTTCGACCAGT
>JAUCGI010000068.1 GCA_030378035.1 Desulfobacterales bacterium HSG2 | reverse complement strand
AATTGTTTTACATTGAAGTCGTTGGAAACAATTTGGAAAATTGTTTTACATTGATTGAAGTCGGAAACAATTTGGAAAATTGTTTTACATTGAAGTCGTTGGAAACAATTTGGAAAATTGTTTTACAAGTAAAAAAAACCAGGCTTTAAAAAAAACCCGGTTTTTTTGAAGTATAAAACCAGGCTTTAAAAAAAACCTGGTTTTTTGACAGATATGCTTCAGTCAATCTGAGGCCGGGGCAGCACTTTTGCCCGCTCCGCAATCTCCGGAACTTTGTGCTCCCATTCAATGGCCATGAGATGAACGCCGGCTACGCCTTTCATCTCCTTGAATTCCTCAATCTGATCGCACGCGATATTGATTCCTTCGTCCGCGACCTTGCCTTTACCGGCTCCCTGGAGCCGTTTGATGATCTCATCCGGCACGTCCATTCCCGGAACCTTGGCCTTCATGTACTTGGCCATACCGACACTCTTCATGGGGGTCACGCCGGCAAGAATATAAGCTTTCTCGGTAAGCCCCATGTCATTGGCCCGCTTGACCCATTCCCGGAATCTCTCCATATTGTAGATACACTGGGTCTGGATGAAATCGACGCCCGCGGCGATCTTCTTACCAAGACGATGGACCCGCCACTCAAACGGCTCCGCAAAGGGATTGGCGGCAGCACCGATAAACATCTTCGGAACACCGTGCAGTTCCGCACCGCTGAGGAAAGTTCCCTCATCCCGCATCTGCTTGGTCATGCTGATCAACTGCATGGAATCAATGTCAAACACGCCCATGGCCTGGGGATGGTCCCCGAACTGCTGATGGTCTCCCGATAGACAGAGCATGTTTCGTATCCCATGGGCATACGCACCCAGAATATCGGCCTGCATGGCCAGACGGTTCCGGTCCCGGCAGACCATCTGAAAATTGGGCTCAAGCCCTTCCTGAAGCAGTATCAGAGATGCTGCCCAGCTTGACATACGCACCATGGCGGTCTGATTATCCGTAATATTAACCGCATCCACCATCCCTTTCAGATGCTCGGCCTTTTCCCTTACCTCAGCGGCATCGGCCCCCCGGGGCGGTCCCAACTCACCTGTGAATGCAAAATGTCCGGCAGTTAAAACTTTTTCCAGATTACTTCCTGATTTCAATTCCATATTTCACTCCTCATTCCTAAGCCGCTTCCGGTTTTTTGTAACCCGGCTGAATCACTGTCCTCGGTGTCTGATTCCGCCAATCCTGCGCGGGAACAACATCCATGATGGAATCCAGACGGCCCTGTCTTTCGAGACGCTCGTAGATCATGTACCAGGCACAGGGCTGATCCTTGTGAATCTCACAACTGCCCTGATTCGTTCCGCCGCAGGGCCCGTTATACAGGCCCTTGGCGCACATGGTGACCGGGCATATCCCTCCGGTCATACCGAGAACGCAACTGTTGCATGAACGGCACCGTTCCTCATACCATCCCACATCCTGATTGATTCCGATAAAGCTCGTATCCACTCCGGGAAAAACCGGTTTGTGAGCAAATCTTTCAGCGAGAAACTGTATCCCGGCACCGCAGGCCATGGACAGAATCGCGTCATAGTCATCCACCATGGAATCCAGCGTTTCAAGATATTCCCTGTCGCACTGTCTTTCAACAGTGATTTTGCCGAGTTCGATGGGGCTCTCTTCCAACTTCCTGGCCATGTCCAATTCGGCATTTAAGACATCCACCTCTTTCTCCCCGCCTGCGAGACACACGGCTACGCAGGTTCCGCAACCCACATTCAGGACTTTTTTATAGTCCTTTATCATACTCTTTATTTCTTCAAAAGGTTTCCTTTTGGCAACGATCATAGAACCTCCTTAATTGTTTGTTGTCAGTTGACGGTTGACGGTTGACGGTTGACGGTTGACAGTTGCAACCGGCAACCGGCAACCGGCAACCGGCAACTGGCAACCGGCAACCGGCAACCGGCAACTGACCACTGACTACATCGCAGTTTCAGGATGAAAGACCAGAACTTCCTTGAGATCATCTCCGAGGTATTCGCGTTCATTCGGTCCGAGAATGCCCAGGGAGAGACAGATCAGCGTCCACATGTGAACCACAGGGTAGTTGCCCCCGTAGTGCTCGCTTAACTCATGGATCTGGGCATGACAGTTATGACATCCTGCAATACAGTAATCGGCTCCGGTTGCCTTGATCTGGGCGTCTTTCAGCTTACCGTATTCCAGACGCTGCTCTTTAAAACCTGACTGAAGGAAGCCGCCGCCGCCGCCGCAACAGTAATTGTTTGACCGGTTCGGGACCATGTCAACAAAATTTTCTTCGCCCACAACCGATTTTACCACAAACCGCAGATCCTCCGCGATGGGATCGCCGAAGGTCTTGCGTACAATCTGGCACGGATCCTGAACGGTGAACTTGATCTTCAGGTCTTTGTTCCAGTCGGAATTGACCTTCAGTTTCCCTTCCCGGATCCATTTTGCATAATACTCATAGATGTTCTTAACCACAAAATTATGCTCGATATTGAATTTTTTCAGTCCTGCCAGGACTGAGAAGGTGATGTGCCCTCATTCAGTATTGAGATATGTCTTGCACCCCAGCTTGTCGGCCTGGCCGGCCATTGTGCTGGCCAGAGTTTTCCATGCGTCATTGTCAGCAAGAAACATACAGTAGTTTTCGCCAGCCCATCCTTTGCTGCCGTAAGTCCAGTCAGCTCCGACAAGATGAAGAATTTTCCACAACGGAACCATCTCATCCGGCTCGGTCACCGGCTCCCTGGAGTTCTGGTTCAGAAAGAATTCCGCACCCTCTTTGTCAATGGGTGCCTTCATATCCTTGAACTCGGGCTGGGCTTCCTGATACTCCTCAACCACATCATTCACAACGAATTCAAAATCCTCGGGCGTCGTTCCCATCGCGCTGCGGGTCTCCGTTCTCAATGCCATATCGCATGATGCGAGGATACCCTTGGGGCGCTTATCTCTGGGCCAGGCGGCCCGTGTGTTGAAGATCAGTTGCGGGATGTCAATCTTCATGGGACAGACATAGATACACCGCTGACACATGGTACACATCCACGTCCATTTGCTGCTCAGAATCTCTTCATCCATTCCGAGGGCCGCCATGCGCAGGAACTTTCTGGGATCCATCCCCTCCAGCCCTGTCGCGGGACACCCTGAAGAACACGCTCCGCATGTCAGACAAAGATTAAGGTTTCCGCCCTCAGGCAAAAGCTCCTTTACTTTGTCCATAAAAATGCTCTTCTTCTTTCCTCCGAGTTTGATAGCTTCTTCTGCCATAATACCTCCGTGGATTGAATATTGAGAATTGAATATTGAACAGACTCAGGAGATTTTCAATTTTCAATTTTCAATTTTCAACCTTCGATTTTCATTTATTCTTTAACGGGTTCGGTCCAAGTCCTTTTATGTGCTCGGTCATCTCCTTTGCATAAGCTGCAAAAGTTGGGCCTTCACCGGATGACAGATTGTACATCCTCACCCTGTCGCTTTCAAGACCGACCTCTTCCAACAGCATCCGGACGTGGTTGACCCGCTCCCGGCATCTGAAATTTCCTTCATTGTAATGGCATGTCCCTTCCAGGCAGCCGACACAATAAACGCCGTCCGCGCCTTTCTGTATAGCCCGAAGCAAATGCATCACATCCACTTTTCCGGTGCAGGGAACCCGTATGATCTTAACATTTCCCGGATATTCGAGTCGCATGGAACCTGCCAGGTCCGCGGCCGAATATCCTCAATATTCACAACAAAACGCTATAATTGTTGGCTCAAAATCCGCCATAAAATTCCTCCTAATATGTGTGCTGACAGTTGACAGTTGACAGTTGACAGTTGTTTGTTGCCTGTCGTCCGTTGCCCGTTGCTCGTTAGCCTGTTGAGCAACTCACGACTGTCAACCGTCAACTGTCAACCGTCAACCGTCAACCGATTAAGCCGCCTCAAGCAACGCGTCAATTTTAGACGTAATCTGATCATCTTCGTAGAAGCTCAACTGAATCGTCTGTCTCGGACAGACAGCGGTGCAAACACCGCATCCGTGACAGATCGCCTCATTGATTTCAATGACTTTCTCATCTTCATTGAAAATGGGTACGCCAAAGGGACACGAGCGGACACAGGTGAGACATTTGACGCAGTGATCCACATCGACCTTGGCCGTAATCGCGGAAAGCTTGATAGCGTCTTTGGCCAGAAAGGTCGTGGCCCTTGAGGCCGCGGCCTGGGACTGGGAAACCGTTTCCGAAATCAGCTTGGGTCCGTGTGCGCTTCCGCACAGGAAAATCCCTTCGCTCGGCATATCCACCGGACGGAGTTTCACATGGGCTTCAATAAAGAACCCTTCGGGACTGCGGTTCAGTTTCATTATCCTGCTCAGTTCATCCGTATCCGTTGCGGCCATGCCTGCGCTGAGGGTCAGAAGATCGGTGCTGATTGCAACATTCTGTTGCAGAATATGATCCTTGACCGTTACCACAAGACCTTCGGATGTGGCTTCCACCGTCGGCGGTGCGTCCTTGTCAAAGCGGATGAAGATCACGCCCTGCTTTCTCGCCTCGGTATAATACTCCTCAAG
Organism: Desulfobacterales bacterium HSG2; assembly: GCA_030378035.1. Classification (GTDB taxonomy): domain Bacteria; phylum Desulfobacterota; class Desulfobacteria; order Desulfobacterales; family 4be13; genus JAUCGI01. Next base: position 21,356 of record JAUCGI010000068.1, on the reverse strand, counting down.
GAGTCCGTACGTCCGGATATCCCGATAGAGGACAAATACCTGGGCATCAGGATTGAGCTTTTTGATATGAAGCGCGTTCTTAACCGCAGACTGGCAGCATATCCTGGAGCAGTTCTCATTCTCCTCATTCCTGGAGCCGACGCACTGAATCATCACCACCGTTGAAAGATCGGAGGCTCCTTTCTCTTCAAGCCTGTCGGTCAGTGCCACCTGGGTGATCACCCGGTCATCCTCGCCGTAGAGGAATTCCTTGGGCTTGTACTCATTTGCGCCGGTCGCGACGATGATCACGCCGTGCTCGATCTTATGCTTCTCCGCGTCGGGACCGACTTCCACCTGGGTTGCGAAATTCCCTTTGAATCCCTCAAACCCGACAATCCGGGCATCGGTCATCACCTGAACCTTCTCATTGGCATTCACTTCCTCAATGAGCTGCTTCAGATATGCCTGAACATCCTTCCCTTCGATGGTATGGTGCAGTTTTCTCGCAAAACCGCCCATCTCGGAATCCTTTTCCAGCAGGACAACTTCAAATCCCTGTCTGCCAAGGCCCAGGGCCGCGTTCATACCGGCAATACCACCGCCGATCACCAACGCCCGCTTGTTCACATGAACCAGTTTTTCCTCAAGCGGTTTCAGTTCGGCCGCCCTGAACACGGACATGCGCACCAGATCCTTGGCTTTCCGGGTCGCCAGTTCGGGATCATTGGAATGGATCCATGAATTCTGGTTCCGGATATTGGCCATCTCAAACAGGTATTTGTTCAGGCCGCAGGCTTCAAGGGTCTCCATGAACATTCCCTCATGGGTCTTGGGGCTGCATGACGCGACCACCACCCGGTTCAGGTTGTGTTCAACGATCATCTCCTTGATCTTATCCTGGGTATCCTGGGAACAGGTAAAGAGATTCGAGTCCGTGAATACCACATTCGGAAGCGTTGCCGCATATTCCTGAACATCGGGAACATCCACAATTCCGCCGATGTTGATTCCGCAGTTGCAGACAAACACGCCGATTTTCGGTGCCTGGTCTGCGACATCCTTCTCATCAGGAACTTCCACCTTTTCAATATCGGTGCCCCTTGCCTCTGCCAGATCTCCGCCGGCCAGACAGGCCGCAGCGCTCGCTTCGGTAATGGAGCCGGGAATATCCTTGGGGCCCTGAAATACGCCGCAGGTATAGATGCCGGGACGGTTCGTGCATACGGGCGCGAACGGGTCGGTATTCACAAAATTGTATTTGTTCAATTCTATGCCGAGTCGCTCGGCCAGTTCCGCGGATGTGTCCGGTATCTTCAGACCCACGGAGAGGACCACCATGCTGAAGGTCTCTTCCTGGGCCATGCCGGTCTCATCCGCATATCTCACCTTCAGATCGCCGGTTTCAGGCTCTTCGGTGATGGTATGGATCCGGCCCTTCTCAAAACGGACACCGTCCTTGTATCTGGCCCGGTTGTAATACTTCTCATAATCCTTGCCAAAGCTTCTCATGTCCATGTTGAATATGACACAATCCAAATCGCCGTGGGCATGCTCCTTGGCAATCATCGCCTCTTTTATGGCGTACATGCAGCAGACCGATGAGCAGTAGCCATTGCCGCTCCGGTTCGTATCCCGGGATCCGACGCATTGCAGCCATGCGATCTTCTTGGGTTCCTCCCTGTCCAAAGGCCGCATGAGATGACCGAAATAAGGACCGGAAGCGCTCAGAATTCTTTCAAATTCCTCACTGGTCACCACGTTGGTGTGTTTGCCGTATCCTAAGAAATCCAGTTGCGAGGGATCAAACCCCCGGCTTCCGGATGAAAGGATCACAGACCCCACCGTGACCGACGACTCCCGCTCTTCGTCATCATAATTAATCGCCTTTGCAATGCACATATTTTCGCACAAACCGCACCCGATACAGGTATCGGTGTCGATGGCAAAGGCGAGAGGAACTGCCTGGGCATATTGGATATAGGTGGCTCTTCTGTCATCGAGATTCAGGTTGTACTCGTTGACAGCGGTCACCGGGCAATGCCTGGCGCATTCTCCGCACCCGGTACATTTCACCGGGTCAATATAACGGGGGTGATTCACGAGATTCACCGTGAAATTTCCCGGATCACCCTCGATACTTTTGATTTCACTGTTTGTGATCAGATTGATATTCGTATGCCGGCCGACCTCGACCAGTTTGGGCGAGATCACTCACATGGCACAGTCATTGGTGGGAAAGGTCTTGTCGAGCCTCGCCATCATGCCGCCGATGGTCGGCGTTTTATCAACCAGATACACGTTATAATCCGAATTGGCCAGATCCAGCGACGCCTGCATACCCGCAATACCTGCGCCCAGAACCATCACTGACCCGCTTTTATCAGCCATTTTTCCTCCATTAATTTGTTCGTTGTCAGTTGACGGTTGACGGTTGACAGTTAGTCTGTAGAAACTGCCAACCGTCAACTGTCAACCGTCAACCGTCAACCGAATCTATAACGCTGCGAATATCGGTATGCTGTTCTCCATGCCTTGGAATGCGACTATGTTCATCTTTTCCATGTCCGCGAGGAGGTAGGAGATTCGTTTCAGTTCAAGTCCGATCTTTTTGCCGATAGCTCTGACAGAGGTGCAGCCTTCTTTTATGGCGCAGAGAATGAGGTTCTTGTGATACTCTCTCTCAAGCACCGAATGGATCACGGATTCATATTTCTCCGCGTCCCATTTGCGGCCATAGATATCGCCTTTGGTTGTCAGGGTTTTCGCTTTGCCGACCATCCACCGCAGGGTTTCGCCGGCCAGGGTCATCTCAGCCGCGTTCAATTCCAGTGCAAACGCACCCGGGTCAAATTTTCCCTGGGTTTTCACAGATTCGATTGTATCTGTGGCGACTTGCGCAAACCGCTGGGCTTCGGCAGACGAGACCCATGCCAGGTGAAGCCGCTCTGCTCCGATGCCGGCAAGTCCGAGTAATTTCTGTGTCATCTGAATCTTCTTTTCAGCCTGAACATTACCTTCCAGGTAATGGCAATCACCGAAATGTCACCCGGATACCAGTACGCCGTCACATCCCTGTTTAAACGCTTTGGTGATAAATACCGGGTCAACCCGGCCCGAGCACATGACCCGGACCGTTCTCATATTGGGCGGATACTGCAATCGTGAAACGCCCGCCAGGTCGGCGCCGGCATACGCACACCAGTTGCAAAGAAACGCAACAATTTTGGGTTCAAATTCTTCCATGTTTCCATCCTTAAATTAACTAGTTCACCTACTTTGTTAATTAACTTCAACTATTTTATAAATGTTCGGTCAATCCCGTTTCAGATGTCACAGATACGGGATTTAAGTTGTTTAAAAACTTTCACCATTTTTTAGTTCAAGAAAAGGGAATTCAAGAGCCAGACCAGACCATTCTTCTTTCTCGAACCATTCATTGGATGCTATGGGACATCCGTTATAAATTGCGACAGCCCATTAAGATCTGACAAACAAATCAAAAAGGTCTTCATCTTCAAAGAGTCCCGTCTCTTCCTCAATAAATGTTTCTACAAAATCACGGGGAATCGGAGGCGGAATTTCTTTCTGGGCAGCTTTTTGCAAAATCATATTTGCATAGCAAAGCGTTCCCCCAGGGTATTTGCGCGCTTCCAGAATAGCTGGTACCAGAGCATCCTCTGAAAACGGATACAGAGTGTTAAAATTCGGATCATCTTCTTTTTCCCGAAAGAAGTCAATATATGTGTTCATCATATCTGACAGTTTTTCCGGCGTTGACTCACCGAGTTCCACAGAACATTCAGCCATACGATCCGGATCAAGCGGGGCCAGACCATCCAATCCGACTCTGTGCCAGTTGCGTGCAAGATAGACACAGATTGATGGATGGATCGTCAGAACGGTTGTGATATATTTGTTACGAAGGATCGCCGTATCCCGTTCATAGAAATATTGTCTCAATGAATCCAGAAACTCATCACGTTCACGGTTTGTCTGGGATATGTATATCTTTTCAAATTCATCCAATAACACATAAAAACGCTGATAACCAGCTATAATTGTCACCGGAGCGAGACCACCTGTAAACAGATCAGTACCAAGTTTCCGCCACTGATAGCTATTTGATGCAAGACCATCCTCTTTCCATTTATTCCATAATCGGACCATCGAGCAATTCACTGAAAAAAATTCACTGAAAAAGCTTTTGTTAAAAGTTTCTCCCGCAACGGATTTCATCTGACGCTCGGCTTCTTCGATAAATCCATATAATGTAAAACCATATTTATTCAATAAATCTTTGAACTGATTATCAGACAACAGTGTTGCTCGGATTTCCGGTCCCGGAATTTGGGAAAGCGCTGAAGTCTGTTCCTCGGACAATAACCTCAGAAGCAGAGCAACACGGAAATTCATATCAATCTCTGAGAATAACTCCTTCTCTGCCAAAGTTTCAAAAATCAGGTAAATAAATTGCCAGAAATGTCTCTGATTGCGAGGTTCAGGTAACACATGAACGGCCAATGCGAACAGATCGCTATCCCTCTGTTTGTTAATACACTCAGCTATATGGTGAAGAAAAGCGGATTTGCCATTACCCCGTGATCCGGCAAACGCGTTCACTCGTACAAACCCGAGTTTCAACGGTTCATCTCCCGACGGGGGCTGAACAAAGAGATCGAAAAATTCTTTCTTTTCCGCTTTGTGAAAGTTCCCGTCATAAATACGTCCGTCACGACGCGGATCTCTCGCCTCGGGAGCAAACATTGCCAATGCTGGAAACGGATTTTCCCGTAAGCCGTACAGACGCTGATACGGCGTCTGATATGTTGAGAACGGTTTCGTTTGCAACGATATTTGTCTCTGAAAAGGGTTGGTACTCATCACATTCTCCTGCTCTTAATCTTGCTCTTAATCTTGCTCTTGCTCTTGCTCTTAATCTTGAATCTTAATCGAACAGGTTAATATCAAGACCAATATTCTCAATTACGATCTGATCCATGATACCTTCTGTAATAAATCCGAAAAATAGCCCCATCTTAAAAACCTCTCGGAAGCCCTCCCAAATATCCTCTCAAAAAAGCCTCAGACAGCCTGACAGGTTCCTCTCCCTCAGGGGTTTCGGGTTTCAAAATCTGCCTTGCTTTCGTATGTCCCACTTTATCACGGAATATCACAAACAATTTCTGTTCCGGGTCATCCAAATTAAGACCGTCAAGAATGCCGGGGTTATGAGTCGTCAATATCGCCTGCTTGTCAAATTTTTTTGCCAGACCGCATAGTTCTTCAATTAAATGGCTGCACAGCTTCGGGTTAAGAGACGCGTCAATATTGTCAATGGCAAAAAATTTGGGAGTATCATCGCTTACAAAAAGTGCAAAATAGAACAGCAGGAACAAGAAGCCCTCACCGGAACTTCTCTGATCAAAGTTTGCCAAGTTCTGATCCAAGTATTTGTCTTTTATCCTGATGCGTTTTCCCATTTCAGGGTTATAGCTAATATCAAAATCTCTGAACCAGGTGATACATCGGAGCTTTTCTTTAATTATGTTCAGTTTTTTAATGTTCTCATCCATGCTGAGGACTTTTAAAAGTTTGAATAATCCCTCTCCCTTTATCCCCAAAGGTTCGATCTGACCTTCTTTTTCAAAGACCCGCAGAGAGAAATTCTCAGGGGAATATATGAGAAATTCATGGAGATTAAGCCTCACAGCCATCTCTCGCTCAAATGCGCTGGTGGCTTGTCTTATTACTTTGTCTTTTATTTCTGACTTTTCATCTCTGACAGATCGGTCAAGTCCCTCTATCATTCTTTTGACAATCTTATCAAGTGCCTCATCAGGTTTGTCTGTCCACTTGGAATATGGGCTGTTATCATTTTGCAGTTTGCACTCAAAACTGCTGTCGCTATCTCCTTTAAAGGATATCATAATCTCTTGTGAAATATTTTCCTCGTCAAAAGCTGCTCTCATAAACTGAGGTTCTGTAACTCTGATTCCCCTCGGAGCCAAAAATTCATTGTCCAATTTGTGGTCAGCCGCAGCCGAACCGAGAGCAAGGGCCTCCAAAAAATTCGTTTTCCCCGATCCGTTCTCTCCCATCAGCACGGTCAGGCGTCCAATATTCAACTTCAGTTTTTGGATGGATTTGAAGTTTTTTATTCGGATTTCTTTTATCATTCTTTTACCATTCTCCGGTAAACATTACCCGGGGAGATCAAAAAGTTCCTTCAAGATCGTTCGATAAATTCCACATCATGGGGCCCCTCGACGACAAGATAACCGTATCTCAATTTTACCACCTCACATCCTGGCCAAGTTCATATCTAATATCTTTCAGCATGTTTCCGGCAATCATTTTACAGGATAACCGGTCGTTTTTAAACCTGAGTTTGAACAGGCTCAACTTGTCAGACTCTGAGAGATTGCTGCCCAAAAGAGCGTCAATGCACTCAAGGCTGTGCGTTGTGGCAAAAATCTGTACATCCAATTCCTCGGCAGCTTGGGAAATCCAATCGGCCAGCGTTCTTAAAGCTTCTGAATGGATGGCGTTTTCCAACTCGTCAATGAAAAATACGCCGCCTTCACACGCTGTCATTGACGCGGCAATCAGATACATTCTTTTTATGCCATCCCCGAAATTGCCCAAAGGGGTTCTTCCAAGCTTCTTATGAGAGACAAAAAGCTGCGGGGTTCCGTCTGCTGTGAGCAGAATGGATATGTCTTCAATATCAGGATCAATTTTTTGCATCAGTTCCAAGCATTTCTTATCATACCCCCTTTTTACAGAGCTGTCATATTCCTTTATTCCGACATCATTGTCTCTGTGGATATGGGATCCCAGAAGCAGGGCATTGATATCTGTCTTAATTTTAGGCGGAGGAATTTCAAAATGGTCTGTGAAAAATCCATATTGCTGAGTAATTTCCTCCTGTTTGTCAGAACAAAAAGAAAAATATATGGTCCCGATCCTGATACCCTCGCTTTGGCTTTGCCGGACAGGCTGAGTGATTTTAACTGGAAAGAGTTTTTCCAAGATTTCCCCATCGGCTTCATACCTTATGGAAAGATTCGTCTTTCTCCTTATGTCTTTCCAAACACTCTCTGTTCGGATGTCCGGCGTGTCAGACGCATCTGGCTTCTTCGTAAAAAACCATCCCAATTGTTCAAAAATGGAATGCTGACTGCCTTTAATATCCCCGCTTCTGAAGGAAATCAGAGCCAACGAAACTTTAAAGCTCAATGGGGAGCAATGCAGAAACAGGGATTCCAGCAGACTCGACTTTCCGCTGTTGTTCGGTCCGACGATCAGATTATATTTGCTTGTCCCTTGCAGATGAAGGCCGTCAAGCCCTCTGAAGCCGATGATTGTTATATCATCTAACATCTTGTCCACCTTTCAGTTGTGTCTCGCTTATGCAATATGGGATATAAATTTCAAAAACAGCGCCGTCCTTGCCAGTTTCACGGATATGACCGGACATACAGTATAAGGTGTTTCTGATAATGGAAAGTCCTAATCCGCCGTGTTTTGATGTAGTTTTAAGTGGCTGAAAAATCCAGTCTTTTTTATCTTCCGGGATACCTTTGCCGTTGTCTCTGACCCTGATTAAAAGGTAGGATTTATTTGACGGAATAGTTCTGCTCCGTAAAAATTTATTATCGGAAATATCTTCCGAAAAAATATGGATTCTTAAATCATCGTTGTCCTGATTATGATTTACTGCATTTTCAATGAGTTCGTTCAGAAAACTCCTTATTTTCTGCTCATCACTGTTCAGTTCGGAATCAGGATTCTTTATATCTGTCAAAATAAGTGCATTTTTTAATCTTGTTTCATTTTCCCATACCCGGAACAAATCTTTTACCTTAAATCTTCTGTAATTGATCTTTTTCCCTTCATTAATGGGTTTCAAGTCATTTAACGCGCTTTCCGTAAGTTCGATTTGTTTCAGCACCTGGTCAGTTTTCTGATAAACCGGGCTGTTCTTATCCAAATCAAATTGGAAAAGTTCCACTTTTGATTTAATATAAAAAATCCTGTTATTCACAAAATCGGCAATATCATGTGCAGTTTTTGAAATGACTTCTATCATCTGTCTGTAATCATGTCGGGGAATCTCTCTGATCTGCTTCTTTTCCAGATTTCTTTTCCGGCTTATCTCCTCAAGCATATCATCAACTTTGGTGATGGTCTCCTGAATCATTCCATTATCCGCAGAAGGATAATCCACGTCAATTCCAAGCAGAATTCCTTTGAATATACTGATTTCATTCAGCATTTTATGATAAATCGCTCTGTTCAGGGATTCTGTGTCCTTTAACCGTTCATTCTCTTCCTGGTTGCAGAACGGCGCATAATATATCTCAGGGCTTGCATGTAAGGAAAATATTCTCCTTGCCTGCTCATATATGGGAGACTTTTTGCTGATTTCTCTGAGTTTGTCAATGGCTTCTTTGCTATAAGGATTTACAGACAAAATATTTTTCGCTGCATATATCAGGGTATTATCTCTCTCATCTGATTTCTCAATGGCACGGTCAAAGGCTCTGTCACCGAGTGTCTTGGCTTTGATAAGATAATAAAGCCTTCCCAAGTTTATCAGGATAAAACTGACATGATTATTTGAGAGTTCATCCGGGCTTATTTTTTCAATTCTGGATATGGCGTCTTCATATCTGCCTTTTCTTTCCAATGCCATTGCATATGAAAATAGGGTAATATGATTATTCTCCCTAATTTTCAATGACTTTTCAAACATTTGAAAGGATTTTTCAAACTCGCCGGCATTCATCAGAGCGGTTCCGTAGCTGGTCAGCGTCACAGAATCATCCGGCCGGACTTTCAGTGATTTTCCAAACATCTGAAAGGATTTTTCAAACTCGCCCGCATTCATCAGAGCGGTTCCGTAGCTAGTCAGCGTCACCGAATTGTCCGGCTCGCTTTCCAATGATCTTTCAAACATCTGAAAGGATTTTTCAAACTCGCCGGCATTCATCAGAGCGGTTCCGTAGCTGTTCAGCGCAAACGAATCATCCGGCCGGATATTTAATGATTTTTCAAACATTTGAAAGGATTTTTCAAACTCGCCGGCATTCATCAGAGCGGTTCCGTAGCTGTTCAGCGTAAGCGAATTGTCCGGCTCGCTTTCCAATGATTTTTCAAACATCTGAAAGGATTTTTCAAACTCGCCGGCATTCATCAGAGCGGTTCCGTAGCTGGTCAGCGTCACTGAATCCGAGGGCCGGAGATTTAGTGATCTTTCAAACATCTGAAAGGATTTTTCAAACTCGCCAGCATTCATCAGAGCGATTCCGTAGCTGTTCAGCGTCATCACCGAATTATCCGGCTCGCTTTCCAATGATTTTTCAAACATTTGAAAGGATTTTTCAAACTCCCCGGCGTTCATCAGTGCGGTTCCGTACCTGTTCAGCGTCACCGAATTGTCAGGCTGGATATTTAATGATTTTTCAAACATTTGAAAGGATTTTTCATATTCTCCGTTATCCGCCAATGCAGTGCCATAGCTGTTCAGCGCAACAACAGCAGCAGAATTTTTATCCACAGCTTCTTCAAAGAGTTGTAGTTTAATTTCCCTGTCTGAAATTCTTTCTGCAATATCTGAAAGGCTTTTTGCAAGAAGATCAGGTCTGTCTTTCTGATTTTCCCTTAAAAAATCAAGATGAGTTTCGGCTTTTCTCTTCCCTTGGTTGAAGAAGGAGATAATTTTCTCTTTAAGTTCTATAACGGACTTCCATGACTCATGTTTATTCTTTATGGGAGTCCGATTCCCATATTTATAAATCTTTTTATAAACCTTTTTACTTCTTCTCATAATCAATATACCATATTTACTGGTCTCATCTGACTTTCTATCAACTATGTGCTGACTCAAAAATAAATTTACATTTTTAAGGGTAGATAAAACGCAATGCTATTCCATAACTATCTGTAATTATTCGCTAAAGATGACTGATGCAGTCCGTATTGTCCATCTGTAGTCGGCCTGTGTCGCTCCGCCCTTATGACAAGCTGGTTTTACAATTTTGTGCTGGCAATCTGGTATAGTTCCCCCTCAGGTGAAACTATCCGGGGAACTACATCACTTCCGAATTATAAATGTACATGAGCCATCTTTTTGTTTTTACAACAAAAATTGAAAAATATATTTTCAAATGCCGGATATCACCTGATGCAATTATCCTTATAGTCTGCTGATTTATTTTTGAGTCAGCCCTATGGAGCACAATTCTTCCATTTACATCAACAATACAGTTACTCCCGCGCCTTTTCCCGAAAAGTAATTTTCTCAAAATAATCATCAAGGTTAATAAATTTTGCTCCACTGAGATTTTTCAGAGACCTGGAAGCCTGTTCCCAGAAATAAATCTCCACTTCCCATCCTCTTTTTATACAGCGTTCCAAGGTTGTGACATAGTCCTGATCACCCGCTACGATAGCAACTGTACCCGGCTCAGAGTTGTCTTCCAAAGTGTCTCTGACAGCGTTTATGAGTTCCGCATCGACTCTTTTCTCTTTTCTTGTATAAAAGCTGCGGTCAAAAATCCTTGGCTCGACATTCAGATTTTTCAGTTTACCCCACAATGCATCATTATCAGGGGGTCTTGAGCCGACAAGAACCGTCTCTTTCAGAGGACGCCCCTGCCGAACCTCATCCAATAATGATCCGTAACTGATTCTCAGCCTGAGTACCAATTCGTCGTCGTAAAAAAACTGGGTACGGGCGACTCTCTGCGCTTCGATAAAGATATTTGAATTATCTATAAAAAAATGTAATCCGTTTATTTTAAGCCTCCGATTTCCTTTTAAGTTGTTCAAGGGGAGTTACCCGCCCTTCAGTTATATCCTTTTTTCCTCTCTCAAAAGATTCGATAAAACCCGGAATATCCAGTAATTCCTGTGTGGCGTCGTTACTTTCTTTGTCAGTTGGATAAGCCAGAAACTCGGCAACAATATTCAGCCGTTCCAGTGATAACTGACTAAGATATTGATCAATTGTCTGGCGAACATCAACGGAATTCACAGAAGTTCCTCCTTTATCTGCTTTCAACCTGAGACTGCCCCTTCTGTTCTGCTACGATGGAATGCGTCAAAAGTGCTTCCCCGCTATACTCAAAAACAATTTCAAGGATACCCGGACTCGGAATAAGAAGTCAACTACTTATTGTGTCATCTCCCTTTTACATCTCAAGAGACGATTGTCTGAGTCCCTTCTTCTTTTCCTTTCTGGCCTGCTTGAAAGTGGTATGCACCGGTGGCATGTCTATTATTTTATCATCAAACAAATCCTCAATGGTCAGTATCTGAATCTTCGGATACTTTTTGTTCCATCCCTCAGAGTGGTAATGACCTGCGGAAACCGCTTCCCTTGCCATCACCTTTGTGGCCTTTTCCAGAGTGATGAAAACACCGATGGCCGCCTTTTCCCGCCCGACAGTTCCGACCAGATCCCGGATGTCCGAGCTTTTCACCTTGCCGCTCTTGACCTGAACAAGAACCCGTTTGGGTTTTTTGGTGTTGTCATCAATGAATGTGATGATGCCGTCAATGCCCCTGTCCGCTCCCTTCTTGCCTTTCTTGCTTCCGGCAGTTCCGCCAAGGGGCTTTGCCCTGACAAGACCGTTTGCCCACCACTGAAACTGGTAGCGGTTATCCTGCGCCAGCCGCCTTGCCCCCTCAAGGTCTTTCGGCTCACCGATCACCTGATAACTGACACCCTTCCGGGATTCCACATCCTGCCGCATGTCCCGAAGGCGATATTTCAGAATGGAGACGGCAAGATGGGTGATGTCAATGCCTATCCATCTGCGTTTAAGTTTTTCAGCCGCGGCAATGGTTGTGCCGCATCCGGCAAAAGGGTCAAGAACGAGATCGCCCTCGTTGCTGCCTGCCCGGATGATGCGCTCAAGGAGTGCAAGGGGCTTCTGTGTGGGGTAGCCGAGGCGTTCCTGAGCTTGTGACTGAACAGGTTTTATGTCTGTCCATAATGATTGCAAAGGTAAACCGGGCATTTCGTCAAGATAATGTTTTTGACGCGGTACAGCATTTGGTTTTGACTGATAAATTCGATTTTGTTCATAAAGTTCCCGCATTCGTTTTTCGCTATATCGCCAATAGCGTGTGATACCTAAAAATTCATAATAAGGATTACCTTTTGATGCCCCACCCGGGCCTGTAATATCACTTGATTTCCACTGACGACCATCAGGGTCAACATTGGAGTATGTCTTTTTTATGTAATCTTCACTGTATGGCTGATAAACTTCGTTTCTTCTTACATTATCTGATTTTGTGTAAAACAGCAAAGTATCATGGATGCGCCCCATATGAATAGCACCCTGTTTGGTATCGCTGTGTGCGCTGGTTCTTTTCCAGATGATTTCATTCCTGAAGTTCTCTCCCCCAAACACCGTATCAAGGACAACCTTCAAATAATGCGATGCCGTGGGGTCACAATGCAGATACAGGCTCCCCGTGTCCTTCAGAACCCTGTGCAGCTCAACCAGCCTGACTGTCATCATCACCAGATAGGCCATCATCTGATTCTCGCCGATGAATTCCCGCAACGCCCCTATCATTCTGCTTATCTGCGGAGGTGAGTCCGTCACCAGTTCGGCATAAGTGTCCTCTGCCGACCTGTCCCAGTGCCAGGTGTCCTCAAAGGCCGTGATCTGGGACTCCGAATCCCTCCCGCTCTCCTCTCTGAACAGCACGTTGTAGTTGCGGTTCGAGTTGAACGGCGGATCAAGGTAGATCAGATCAGCGCTCTCATCCGGTATGTACTCCCGGAGTATTTCAAGATTGTCGCCGTAAAACAGCGTGTTTGTTGTTGTCTGTTCCATTGCCTTGTTTCAGGGAATGATCGGAATGGCCAGATGATTCAAATGATCAAATGACTGTGTCATCTCTTTTTTACATCTCAAGAGACGATTGACTGAGTCCCTTCTTCTTTTCCTTTTTGGCCTGCTTGAAAGTGGTATGCACCGGTGGCATGTCTATTATTTTATCATCAAACAAATCCTCAATGGTCAGTATCTGAATCCTCGGATACTTTTTGTTCCATCCCTCAGAGTGGTAATGACCTGCGGAAACCGCTTCCCTTGCCATCACCTTTGTGGCCTTTTCCAGAGTGATGAAAACGCCGATGGCCGCCTTTTCCCGCCCGACAGTTCCGACCAGATCCCGGATGTCCGAGCTTTTCACCTTGCCGCTTTTGACCTGAACAAGAACCCGTTTGGGTTTTTTGGTGTTGTCATCAATGAACGTGATGATGCCGTCAATGCCCCTGTCCGCTCCCTTCTTGCCTTTCCTGCTTCCGGCAGTTCCGCCGAGGGGCTTTGCCCTGACAAGACCGTTTGCCCACCACTGAAACTGGTAGCGGTTATCCTGCGCCAGCCGCCTTGCCCCCTCAAGGTCTTTCGGCTCACCGATCACCTGATAACTGACACCCTTCCGGGCTTCCACATCCTGCTGCATGTCCCGGAGGCGATACTTCAAAATGGAGACGGCAAGGTGGGTGATGTCAATGCCTATCCATCTGCGGTTAAGTTTTTCAGCCGCGGCAATGGTTGTGCCGCATCCGGCAAAGGGGTCAAGAACGAGATCGCCCTCGTTGCTGCTTGCCCGGATGATGCGCTCAAGGAGTGCAAGGGGTTTTTGTGTAGGGTATCCGAGGCGTTCCCCTGCATGTGCCGAAATTGGTAAAATATCTGTCCAATTATCACCAGCCAAAACACCAAGCATTTCGTCTAAAAAATATTTTTTCCTGATTGCACCTTCTTTGGATTTAGGGAAATGAAGTCTTCCTTGTCTGTCAAGCTCCTGCATTTTGGATAATGATACAGCCCACCCATTCCTGTGGGGCTTATACCCTTTATAATCATAGACTAAGTTAGGACGTGGATTTGGACTTCGTAAGCTTACTAATTGGTATTTTCTCCCTTTTTCATCTAAATGTCTATAGTATTTATCAATATAGCTTTGTTCGTAAGGTATATATTGAGGGATAAAAACATATTGTTTTGTTTTGCTATAAAACAGAATGTAATCGCTTAAACTTGCATATTTTTTCTTTGAGTCGCCGTGTGAATGTGTACGTTTCCAAGTAATTTCATTCCTAAAATTTTGTACCCCGAACACCGTATCTAAAACAACCTTCAGATAATGGCTCGCCGTAGGATCACAGTGCAGATACAAACTCCCCGTGTCCTTCAGAACCCTGTGCAGCTCAATCAGTCTGACTGTCATCATCACCAGATAGGCCATCATCTGATTCTCGCCGATGAACTCCCGTAACGCTCCTATCATCCTGGCTATCTGCGGAGGTGAGTCCGTCACCAGATCGGCATAAGTGTCCTCTGCCGATCTGTCCCAGTGCCAGGTGTCCTCAAAGGCCGTAATCTGAGACTTCGAATCCTTCCCGCTCTCCTCTCTGAACAGCACGTTGTAGTTGCGGTTCGAGTTGAACGGGGGATCAAGATAGATCAGATCAACGCTTTCATCCGGTATGTACTCCCGGAGTATTTCAAGATTGTCGCCGTAGAACAGCGTATTTTTTGTTTGTTCCATTGCCTCATCTCAGGGAATGATCGAGAAATGACCACATTATCTGAAGCGCACCACTCGCACGGGGAGGTTATCTTTGAAGCCGTCCAAATAAGCGCCGCCAAAGTCGAAACGGGCATACCACACCAACTCGAACGAATACTTATCTGCACTCCAGCAATGCCAGTAGAACTTAAAAACAGGATCAATGTAACGGCCGTCCACCTCTTTGCTTTCCATCAGAGACATCAGCTCCTCAATGGTGGGAAGTCTCCAGTTGCTGTACCCCGCAAATTTGTTGCGATTCAGTTCCATGACGTAAGCCTGCGCTTCTTCATAAGTCATGATGTAAGCCCGCGTTTCTACATAAGTCATATCATCTAACCCCGGCCATTGCCACATTAGCCCTGTGGCCCTGTCCGTTACAGTGGCATTCCTGTTGTCAACAAAATCATTCTCAAAGTCACCGGATTTATTTTTGTACTTGTCAAAAAAATTGTACTTTACCAGCATGTTTTTGACATCTAGCTTTGAAAGCATCCGTGGCCGGCTTCTGAGAGTGACTCTTCTTTCTGCCTGGGGTCCCGGTCTCGGTTCCGGTTGTGGTCTGTTTGATGTGTGCAACCGGATTTCGTATCCTATCCAGGGCTTGAATCCTATCCAATCCATCACCCCTATTATAAGTCCAAGTATAGAGAGTGTTATTGCAAAGATGTATTTTCTGTCCATATCAACGCTTACTTGTTTTTCCCTGCCCCATTATGTTACGGCCCAAGATCATAAAGATGATCAAAACGCCACCAATTAAGACCATATCGGTGGCTTCGACCGCACGGCCAGATATTGAACTCAACTACTTATCAACGGAATTCACAGAAATTCCTCCTTTATCTGTTCTCAACCTGAGGCTGCCCCTGTTGTTCTACTACGACGGAATGGGTTAAGAGAGCCTTTCCGCCATACTCAAAAACAATTTCAAGGATACCCGGACTCGGAATAAGAAACCCGCCCATGCGAATGAGCACCCTGGAACGGGGCCTCCCTCTGAATGCTATTTGTACCGGAATTCTCTGAAACTCATTTCCGTTTATGTTGAAAATCAGAAACCCGTCAGAAGTATCCGGATCACCCTCTTCCTGCTATGTGAGCACAGTCACAGTGACCTTTGGCAAAAACAGGGGAAACTTGGACGATTCAAGCCCCTCAACCACATTTATAACTGACAGTGAATTTTCCTGGATGTCCACCACGGCATACTCAGAGAAATAGACACCTCGTGCTATCATCAGTTTAACACCTTATGAAAATTGATATTCATAACAAAAGTCTCCGCGGGAATCAGTGTATAATCGGATAGTGTCGAACTGAATGCCACCTCAGTTGTTGTCGTTGTATCTTTGGTATTTTGCAATACTCTCTTAATGCCTCTTGCCCTTGGCAGTTCAGCATCAACACAGGCATCCAGATATTTATTTGCAACAGTCAGGTCATGTTTGCTTATTGCAATAATCAGAGCATACAAGTAGAGCAAATTTGCAAGTCCGTCTTCACCGTAAGGCGGCTCATCTGTAATGGCTTTCTCAATTTGTTCGGTTGAGAACCGCCCGGCAATTTCAATGACAGTCGGTGTCGATGAAATTGCGGGTAACAAACCTTCATCCGTACTTGAAGAAAAGAAAGCATACCTGAGTTCGGGGATATTAACCAATTCCAATATCTTCATCATTTATCCTCAAAATATTTGATCTTGTCATAATCATATATGCGATCATTTCTGCTTGCCGATTCAATGAGGTATTTTCATTTTTCAGTTTTTTGAATACATACATGAGGACTGCACCAGCCAGTTAAGAAATCCATGACATCCAGCACAACATCCTCATAAGGATCATCCTCCTTCAATTGTTCCCAAAAAAGCTCAAATTCAGCAAGAATACGACCTTCATCACACCCTTCATTCAGCAAGCATCTAACTATGGAGCACAGTTCCTCCACAGGTCTGTAATGTTGCAAAGCCTCTCGTAAAGTCCGAGCAGTCTCACCAGTCACAGGAAGACCGCTTTCTGATCCTCAGCCCACAGCCATGCTGTTATGGCCTCTTTTATATTTTCAATAGCCTCTCTTTCATCTTTGCCCTGAGACACACATCCGGGGAGCGCCGGACATTCGGCTACAATCCATCCGTCCTCAGCTTGTTCCAAAGTCATATAAAACAGCATTATCAGATCCCTTATTAATAAGGATGGGATATAAGAGGATAATCCCCGGCTCCATGCGGGCCAAAATCCTTTTCTACTAAGAAAACAATTTATATGCCCGCGGTTTTCTTTCAGGAAAGAACTGACCTGAAAGGCAGAGGGGGAGCTTATGTGCAATCCTTGTAGTTAAGCAGCCCCACAACTACAGGGATTACACATAAGAAGAGGATATCCCGGTTCCATGCGGGCCAAAATCCTTTTCTTATGTGCAATCCTTGTAGTTGTGCGTGGTGGGTTTCGCTCCACCCACCCTACAGTTTAAAACCCCACAACTACAGGGATTACACATAAGAAGAGGATATCCCAGTTCCGTGCGGGCCAAAATCCTTTTCTACTAAGAAAACAATTTATATGCCCCGCGGTTTTCTTTCAGGAAAGAACTGACCTGAAGGCAGAGGGGAAGCTTATGTGCAATCCTTGTAGTTGTGTATGGTGGGTTTCGCTTCGCTCCACCCACCCTACAAAAACCTACAGCTTAAACCGTTTAATGTTGCCCATCACAACTGTCAACCGTCAACCGTCAACTGTCAACCGTCAACCGTCAACCGCCAACCGCCAACCGCCAACCGCCAACCGCCAACCGCCAACCGTCAACCGTCAACCGTCAACTGACTAAGCAACCGCACAAACCGACGCCTCAATCTGCGTATCCCTAAAATGAAGCATGTCGATGGTCTGCTGCGGACACGAGGCCGCGCACAGCCCGCACCCTTTGCATGACGCCGGGATATTCTTTGCCCGATATCCCTTCCCTTCGATCTCGTCAAGTATGATCGCGCCAAAAGCGCAGACCTCAGCGCAGAGACCGCACCCGATACACTCTTCATCATCAATCTGGGATACCAGAGGGGATACCGCTATGGATGGCTTTGAAAGGACTGTCACAGCCCGGCTTGCCGCGGCCTGGGCCTGGGCAATGCTCTCCTCAATCGGTTTGGGATAATGGGCCAATCCGCACAGGTAAAGCCCGTCCGATGCAAATTCCACCGGCCGCAGCTTGGCATGGGCTTCCATGAAGAACTTTTCCGAGTTGAGCGGCACTTTGTACAGAAGCGAAAGCTTTTCATTGTCCGCGGGATCAATGGCCGTTGCCAGATTGACAATATCCGCTTCAATCCGGAGTTCCCTCTGAAGGACCGGATCAAAAACACCGACCTCAAGACGGCCGTCACCCAGCTCTTTGACAACAGGCTTGCGATCCAGGGAATAGCGGACAAAAATAACGCCCAACTCCCGCGCCTTCTTATAAAGGACTTCCCGTTCACCGAAAGTCCTGATATCCCGATACAGCACAAAGACGCTGGCATCAGGCTTCTGCTCCTTTATCATAATTGCCTGGGATATGGATGCCGTGCAACAGACTTTGGAGCAATAGGGCCGCTGTTCATCCCTTGATCCGACGCACTGGATAAAGACAACACTGTCCGCGTCCTTCAGCTTTTCAGGATTCTTTTCAAGATCATGCCAGCGCGTGACTCTCGGATTCTTCCCGAAAAGATACTCTTCGGTGTCAGAAGCCTGCCCCCCGGTTGCAATAACGGTCGCGCCGTGTTTGACGGTCTTCGATTCTTTTTCCGAAACCACAGTGCTTTCAAAATTGCCCACAAACCCGACAACATCCACCACCTCGGCTTCAAGCATCACTTCAATATCCGAATGCTTTTCGACCCTCTCCGTCATGTCAGAAAGGATCGCCTGAACATCCTTGCCGCTCCAGGTTTTCGCCACATCTCTGGCCGCGCCGCCCAGTTCCGGTGACTTTTCCACGATGACCGTTGGAAAACCCTGGTCCGCCAGACAAAGGGCCGCTGTCATCCCCGCGACACCGCCGCCGACCACCAGCGCGGATTTGTTGACATCCACCGAAAGATCCGGAATCGGTTCCAGCAGAGATGCGCGGGCAGCCGCCATTCTCACCAAGTCCTTCGACTTTTCGGTCGCTTTTTCCTTGTCATCCGAATGACACCAGGTACACTGATTCCGGATGTTGGCCATTTCAAACAGATAGGAGTTCAGACCCGCGTTGCGAAGGGTCTCCTGGAAGAGCGGCTCATGGGTCCTCGGCGTACAAGCGGCCACGATGATCCGGTTCAGATTGTGCTCTTTGATCACCTCCGCCATCTTATCCTGGGTATCCTGGCTGCATGTGAAGAGATTCTCCTGCACATACGCGACATTGGGAAGCGTCTTTGCATACTCCGCGATTGCAGGCACATCCGCGATGCCGCCGATGTTTACTCCGCAGTTGCAGACAAACACGCCGACACGGGGATCCTGGCCTGCCACGTCATTTTCAGCAGGGAATACCTTCTCTTTGACAAGGGTTCCCCGCGCGGACGCCAGACTGATTCCGGCAGAACATGCCGCCGCGCTCGCCTCCACGACAGACTGTGGAATATCTTTGCATCCCTGAATCACACCTGCCACATAAATGCCCGGCTTTGACGTTGCAACAGGGGCCGCGTCATCTGTTTTGACAAAATTATACTGATTCAGCTCAACCCCCAACTGCTTTGCCACATCCACTGCCGAATCCGCAGGCTCCATTCCCACAGAAAGCACGACCATGTCAAAGGTCTCGTTGATGATTTCACCGGAATCGGTGACATATCTCAAATCGAGTGTGCCTGTTTCATCAACTTCTGTGATGCTGTGAACTCTTGAACGGACAAAACGGACACCATCGGCTTTGGCCCGGTCATAATATTTTTCAAAGTCCTTGCCATACGTCCGCATATCCATATAAAAGATGGCAGGCTCGAAATCTTTGCCCACATGCTCTTTCGCGATCACTGCCTCTTTGATCGCGTACATGCAGCAGACAGACGAACAATATTCGTTGTCACACCGGTTCAGATCCCGGGATCCGGTACACTGAAGCCATGCAACCTTTGCAGGCTCTTTCCCGTCAGAGGGCCGCGTGACATGGCCGCCGGTGGGGCCTCCTGCGGACAGGATCCTTTCAAACTCAAGGCTTGTCACGACGTTGGGGAGATTGCTGTACTGGTAACTGTCAAGTCCGGAGGGATCAAACGCTTTGAAACCGGCCGTGACGATGACCGATCCAACATTCAGCTTTACATCCTCTTCCTTGTCATCAAATTTGATGGCACCGGTTGGACAGAATTTTTCACACGCCTTGCATTTCCCCTTCTTCTTAAAATAGATGCATCGGTCCGCGTCAATGGCGTATTTTAATGGTACTGCCTGGGGATAAGGGACATAGATCGCTTTTTTCTTTGCCAGTCCCTCGTTAAATTCATCCGTCATTTTGGCAGGACATTTTTCAGCGCATGTGTCGCAGGCAATGCACTTGTCCATGTCAACATATCTGGGAGATTTTTTTACTGTAACGGTAAAATTGCCCTCCTGCCCCTCAATCGCGGTAACTTTTGAAAGGGTCAGGAGGTCAATGTTTTTGTGCCGGCCGACCTCGACCAGTTTGGGAGAGATAATTCACATGGAGCAGTCGTTGGTGGGAAAGGTCTTGTCTAATTGAGCCATGACGCCGCCGATTGCCGATGACGCTTCGACAAGATAAACGTAATATCCGGAATCTGCCAGGTCCAGTGCAGACTGCATCCCTGTGATGCCGCCGCCAACGACCAAGACAGCGCCGGTTTTTGCGTCGGTGTTATTTTGCATATTTTTTCACCCCGTTTTAAGATCTCAGTCCTTTAATTAAAGTTATGTTTCAATAATCTGCTGAGGCTACCAATTTGAGCCGGGACATCTTATGTTAAACCACGAAAAAACGCGAAGGTACACGAAAAATATTTATGACTGCAATTAAGTCCTAATTCCCGTTTCGTGGTAGCCGAAAAATCTTATATCAAACCACGAAAAAACGCGAAAGTACACGAAAAATATTTATGACTGCAATCAAGTCGTTTCGTTTGTTTCGTGGTGTGAATTATTACAAAAAATGTCCCGCTTCAAGTTGGTAGCCGAAAAATGGACACCTTGTATCAAACCACGAAAAAACGCGAAAGTACACGAAAAATATTTATGACTACAATTAAGTCGTTTCGTGTGTTTTGTGGTGTGAATTATTACAAATGTCCCGCTTCAAGTTGATAGCCGAAAAATGGACATCTTATATCAAACCACGAAAAAACGCGAAAGTACACGAAAAAAATTTATGACCGCAATTAAGTCGTTTCGTTTGTTTCGTGGTGAATTATTACAAAAATGTCCCGCTTCAAGTTGGTAGCCGAAAAATGGACACCTTATATATCAAACCACGAAAAAACGCGAAAGTACACGAAAAATATTTATGACTGCAATTAAGTCGTTTCCTTTGTTTCGTGTTTTGTGGTGTGAATTATTACAAAAATGACCCGCTTCAAGTTGGTAGCCGAAAAATGGACACCTTATATCAAACCACGAAAAAACGCGAAAGTACACGAAAAATATTTATGACCTCAATTAAGTCGTTTTCGTTTGTTTCATGTTTTGTGGTGTGAATTATTACAAAAATGACCCGCTTCAAGTTGGTAGCCGAAAAATGGACACCTTATATCAAACCACGAAAAAACGCGAAAGTACACGAAA
>JAUCGI010000286.1 GCA_030378035.1 Desulfobacterales bacterium HSG2 | reverse complement strand
CTGTGGTTCTCTGTGGTTTGAAAAAGTTGCATAAGACGTTATGAAAGCATTCTGAAGCGGAACTGCAAACTTATATGTTATGAAAGCATTCTGAAATGAGCCGCCTAAAGGCGGAACTACGAACTTATATGTTATGAAAGCATTCTGAAATGAGCCGCCTAAAGGCGGAACTACGAACTTATATGTTAAAAGAGGCGGTAATGAAAGCATTTTTTAAAGTAACTGATTTGAACCGGGTCCTTGAATATATACCCGAATTTCCACCGGTCGGGACAGAAGAAATCCCTCTGAGTGACACATTCGGAAGGGTTCTGGCTTCGGATATTGTTTCTGATGCTGACCTTCCGGATTTTGTGCGGGCAACCATGGACGGCTATGCAGTTCGGGCCGCGTCAACTTTCGGCGCGTCAGAGGGGAATCCCGCGTATCTGACCGTAATGGGAACTGTGGCAATGGGTGATTCCCCTGATTTTTCCATCGGCCCGGGTGAATGCGCGAGGATATCAACGGGCGGGATGCTTCCGAGCGGCGCGGACAGTGTGGTCATGATCGAACATACCGAAACCCTTGACAGCACGACCATAGAGGTCTATCGGAGTGTCGCGCCCGGTCAGCATGTTGTGGGAATCGGGGAGGACTTCGGAAAAGCGGATATCATCCTTCCCGCGGGTCAGAAAATCAGACCCCAGGAGACCGGTCTGCTGGCCGCTTTTGGCAGGGAGACTGTCAAAGTCTGCAAAAAGCCGGTTATCGGGATCATTTCCACCGGGGATGAGGTCGTTCCAATCGACAGCACACCCATGCCCGGTCAGATTCGGGACATTAACACCTATACGTTATCAGATATGGTAAGAGAGGCTGGCGGCGTCCCCCTGATCTTCGGGATCGTTCAGGATGATTATGACATGCTTTTTGAAAAATGCTCCTTGGCCCTTGAGCAGTCGGATATGATCCTGATTTCCGGAGGAAGCTCGGTGGGAGCGCGGGATTTTACCATTGAAGTCCTTTCAGCCCTGCCGGATACCGGGATACTTGCCCATGGGATATCCATCAGCCCCGGAAAGCCCACAATTTTAGCCAAAGTTCGGAACAAGGCATTTTGGGGGTTGCCCGGACATGTGGTTTCGGCTATGATTGTTTTTTCAGTCATTGTCCGGCCTTTTATTGAGCATATTGCCGGCCTGAAGTATAAAAGAGCGTTCGGAATTCCGGCCCGGTTAAGCAGAAACCTGCCCTCTGCCCAGGGACGGATCGATTATATCCGGGTCCGGCTGACTGAAAAAGACGGCATCCTGTGGGCAGAACCAATACTCGGGAAGTCCGGTCTGCTCAACACCATGATAAAGGCGGACGGCCTGATTGAAATAGGGATCAACACCGAAGGGCTGGATAAGGGAGCGGAGGTTTCGGTGATCACTTTGAGTTGAAACCTTGCTCTTGCTCTTGATCTTGATCGTGTCCATTTGATTAAGAGCAAGATTAAGAGCAAGGCTTTTGGGAAACATCTGCCAGCATCGACTTTCAACGGACAAATAACAACGGACAAATAACAACGGACAAATAACAACGGACAAATAACAACGGACAAATAACAACGGACAAATAACAACGGACAAATAACAACGGACAAATAACAACGGACAAATAACAAC
>JAUCGI010000199.1 GCA_030378035.1 Desulfobacterales bacterium HSG2 | reverse complement strand
ATAAAAGACGCTTCCCCTGCCCACCTCGCTTTCTGCCCATATTCTGCCGCCCATCATGCCAACGAGCCGCTTGCAGATGGCCAGGCCGAGACCTGTTCCGCCGTATTGCCGGGTGGTGGATCCGTCAGCCTGGGTAAAAAAGTCGAACATTCTGGGGAGCCTATCTGGAGATATCCCGATACCGGTATCTGAAACTGAAAATCTGAGATTCGTTTGTCTGCCGGAACGGGAGTCGTCTGTTGGAAGTTCCGGGATGTTCGCTTCTCCGTCTCCTGATCCCTCCTTTTCCGTTTCATGAAAAGGGAGAGAGAGATCGTCGTCTGTGTCCGGCATCCCGATGACAGTGACCTCCCCCTTATCTGTGAATTTGATGGCATTGCTGATCAGATTGATGAGGACCTGGCTCAGACGCAGCGAGTCTCCTTTCAAAACAGGCGGCACATCTTCGGAAACCGAGATACTCAGATCGATCCCTTTTTCAGCGGCCTTGTGGGAAAGGATGTCGGACAGATTTTCCGTCAGATCGCTTACTCGGAAATTCACATTCTCCAAGTCCAGCTTGCCGGCCTCCATTTTGGAGAAGTCGAGAATATCGTTGATGATTCCGAGGAGGGAAGTCGCGGACATTTGCATTTTCCTGAGATAATCCCGCTGCCCGTTTGTCAGAACGGTTTTTAATGCCAGCTCGATCAGACCTGTGATGGCGGTCATGGGCGTCCGGATCTCATGACTCATATTGGCCAGAAACTCGCTCTTGAGCTGCGTAGCTGCTTCGGCCGCCTCTTTTTCCATTTTCAGCCTCTCAGCCCGTTTTTGCTGCGTAATATTAGTTATGATACCCTGATAATACAGCAAACTGTGATTTTCATCCCGAACAGCGTGTACTTTGATCAGAACAGGTACAAGAGTTCGGTCCTTTCGGAAGCACCGGGCTTCGATTCTCGATGTGAAGCCGCTCTCTTCGATTGAATGCCGAAACGCCTCTTTTTTTTCGGAACCCGTATCAAGCAGTTCCATGATATTCATTGAATTGCTGATGATTTCCGCGGGTGAGTCGTATCCCAGAATTTCCGCCAAAGCCGGATTTGCGATCAGAAGGCGGCCGTTCGGCGCGAATTGAAAGATGCCTCCGGTGGTGTTTTCAAAGATGTTGCGGTATTTTTTTTCCGAGGCTCTCAGTTCTTTCTCCCTCTTTTTCAGGGCGACCGACATCCTGTTGAACGCGTTTGCAAGTTTTCCGATTTCATCCTCTGTCTCAACAGGTATCTCCTCGACATCACCGCCTGACTCCAGGATGTTCACCCCGCGGGTCAGTCTGCCCAGGGGGTTGGTTATCCGTTTCACTATGGCAAATGTGATAACGGAGCCGATTATCCAGAAAGCGGTTCCGATCAGTATTGTTTTGATCAGCAAGTCTTCTGATCGTCTGTTCAGAGCCTCTTTGTTCAGCGCGATGCAGACAAATCCGATAACCCGCTCCTTTTTCCGAACCTCTTCTTCGAAAAACAGGGCTTCTTCTGTGGAATATTCTGATGTTGAGACCACGGATGCCCAGAATATGTAGCTGTCCTTTTTATTAAGAGGCCGGAAAGTTTTGTTTTCCCTGAGTCCGTCAAATATCTTCTGCCAGATATCCTTATCTGCCTGAGAGGATGCTT
>JAUCGI010000067.1 GCA_030378035.1 Desulfobacterales bacterium HSG2 | reverse complement strand
TCACACTCTCAGCATGAAGCCTTATGAGGCAAAGATTCGGGTTGCCATCATCGCCAATGCCGGTGCCATGAATCCTGAGGCGGGAAACGCGCTTCTCAAGGTGCTCGAGGAGCCGCCGGATCGAACGGTTCTGATACTGACTGCCATACAGACAACCGACCTTCTCCCCACCATTCAGTCCCGGTGCCAGCACATCCGGTTCGATCCGATTTTGCGGGAGGACCTTGAATCCCTGCTGATCAGAAGACAGGGCCTTGATCTGGATGAAGCAATGATAATCGCGGCTTTGGCAAACGGAAGTTATTCCAAAGCGTCCCTGATGAGCCGTAAGAACTGGATAAACCGAAGAGGCTGGCTGCTCCGTGAGCTTGATCTGCTATTGTCAACTGACGATTCAAAGCCGTTTCCTGTGGCCCGCGTTTTGGCATTTGCAGAAAAATTGTCAAAAAATAAGGAAATCCTCCCGGATTCCTTGGAGATAATGAAAACTTGGCTGAGGGATCTGATCATCTGCAAACTTGTCCCCGACCCCGGAAAAATTATCAACAGGGATTTGGCAGAGAAGATTCTGCATGTTTCACAAAAAATAACGGTAAAGTCTTTGCTTTTAAAAATAAAAGCAATCCAGTCCGCACAGAAAAAACTCCGAGCAAATGCCAATGTAAGGCTGACCCTGGAAGCTCTGGTTATGCGGCTTGCGAGATAGTCAGTTGTCAGTGGTCAGTTGTCAGTTGTCGGTGGTCAGTGGTTCCTGATGACAACCAACAACTGACAACTGACAACTGACAACCTACAACCTACAACTGACAATTGACTATGAAAAAAATAGTTGGCATCCGATTCAAGCCGGCAGGAAAGGTGTATGACTTTGACGCCGGTGCTTTTGTTTTGAAGCGGGGAGAGGCCGTTATTGTGGAAACCGAGCAGGGGCTTGGTTTCGGCAGGGTGGCGGTCCCGCCCGTACTCCGTGAAGAGAATAAAGAAGCCCGTATTTACAAAAAAGTTTTCCGTCTGGCGACTGAAAAAGATTTCCAGCAAAGGGAAAAAAATCTTGAAACTGAAAAAATGGCCCATACTTTTTGCCTTGTATGCATTAAGGAATTCGGACTTGAAATGAATCTTTTTTCTGTTGAAAGCACCTTTGATGCAAGCAAGCTGACTTTTTTTTTCACGGCCGAGGGGCGTATTGACTTCCGGGAGCTTGTGAAAGTTCTGGTCAATGAATTCCATACGCGGATAGAGATGCGGCAGGTGGGGATACGAAACCAGGCCAAAATGTGCGGCGGTATTGGAAGGTGCGGCCGTGAGCTCTGCTGTGCAACATTCATGGAAAAATTTGAACCGGTTTCCATACGCATGGCAAAGGAGCAGAATCTCTCTCTGAATCCCACCAAAATTTCCGGCCTGTGCGGCCGGCTGATGTGCTGCCTCACCTTTGAAAATGAAACATACTTGGCACTGAAAAAAAATTTCCCGAAAATCGGCCAAATTGTTAAAACTGATAGGGGAGAGGGCAAAGTGATCCGTCATAACGTGATATGCAATCGGATTGCCATCCGGAGAGAGGACGGACATGAAATAGAAACTGAGCTTGATGCTTGAATGCTGGATGCTGGATGCTGGATGCTGGATGCTGGATGCTGGATGCTGGATGCTTGATGCTGGATGCTTGATGCTTGATGCTTGATGCTGGATGCTTGATGTTTGATACTTGCTTGAAACTTGATGTTTGATGCTTGAAATTTGAAACTTGATGTTTGATGTTTGATGCTTGAAACTTGATGCTTGATGTTTGATGCTTGATACTGGATACTTGGAATTTGAAACTTGGAATTTGAAACTTAATGTTTGATACTGGCTTGATGCCTGATGTTTGATACTTGATGCCTGATGCCTGATGTTTGATGCTTGATGCTTGATACTGGATACTTGGAATTTAAAAATAGAAACTTGATGCTTGAAACTTGATGTTTGATGCTTGATGCTGGATGCTGGATGCTGGATGCTGGATGCTGGATGCTTGATACTGGATACTTGGAATTTGAAACTTGGAATTTGAAACTTAATGTTTGATACTGGATACTTGGAATTTGAAACTTGATTATCAAGCATCAAACATCAGGCATCAAACATCAAGCATCAAGCATCAAACATCAGGCATCAAGCATCAAACATCAAGCATCAAACATCAGGCATCCAGCATCAAACATCAAGCATCAAACATCAAACATCAAGCATCAGTAAGGAGATATATCGTGGCTGAAACCTTTTACATTACCACACCGATTTATTATGTTAACGCAAGACCCCATCTGGGCCACGCATACACCACAATCATCGCTGATGTTGCATGTCGCTTTCATACGATGAAAGGTGCGGAAACTTTCTTTCTTACCGGAACGGATGAGCACGGAGACAAGATCATACGGGCTGCGAAGGAGGAAAATCTGACCCCCAGGGCTTATGTGGATCAGATCAGCGGTCTTTTCAGAAATCTGTGGCCTGAACTGAATATCGGATACGACCATTTTATACGGACCACAGATCCGTCCCATATGGCGGTGGTGGAGCAGACCCTTCAGAAAATCTATGATTCGGGCGACATCTATTTCAGCGAATATGAAGGGCTCTATTGCTTCGGATGTGAGCGGTTTTACACCGAACGGGAACTGGTTGACGGCAAATGCCCTGATCATGAAACTGAGCCCGAGGTTATAAAGGAATCCAACTACTTCTTCAGAATGAGCCGCTATCAGGACTGGCTGACTGACCACATTAATAAGAACCCGGATTTCATCCGCCCTGAACGCTATAAAAAGGAAGTGCTGGCATTTTTGAGGGAACCGCTTGAGGACCTGTGCATATCCCGTCCGAAAACCCGCATCCAGTGGGGGATTACCCTGCCTTTTGACAATGACTATGTGACGTATGTTTGGTTTGACGCGCTTTTAAATTATGTTTCCGCCCTGGGATACCCGGACGGAGATCTGTTTAAAAAGTTCTGGCCTCATGTCCAGCATATTGTGGCAAAAGATATCCTGAAGCCCCACGGCATTTACTGGCCGATCATGCTCAAGGCTGCCGGCATCCCGATATATCAGCATCTGAATGTTCACGGATATTGGAACGTGGATGAGAGCAAGATGTCCAAGACTATCGGGAATGTGGTGGAACCGCTTCAGCTCAAAAATGTTTACGGATTGGATGCATTCCGGTTTTTTCTGATACGGGATATGAGTTTCGGTCTGGATTCCAATTTCAGCGAAACCGCGTTGGTGCAACGCATCAATTCGGACCTGGCAAATGATCTGGGAAACCTGTTCTCCAGGGTTCTTGCAATGGCCCACAAATATTTCAAAGGGGTTGTGCCCAAAACCGATCCCGATATTGAGGAGGAATTGCGGTTCGGCCTGAAATCAGATGCGTTGAAAGCCGTTGCCGAATTTGAAAGTTTCATGGAGACCTTTGCCTTTCACAAGGCTGTCGCGGCTGTCTGGGAATTTATCAATCAGATGAACAAATATATTGATGTGGTAGCCCCTTGGGAGCTTGCAAAGAAGAAAACGAAAGCGAGCAGGAAACAACTGGAGGTTGTGATCTATAACCTTCTTGAAGGGCTCAGGATCGTATCCGGACTGGTCTATCCCATTATGCCGGATACGGCATTTACCATGCAGAAGCATCTCGGGATGGATCCGGAGGCGCCGTTTTACCATCTCGATACCCTTAAAACCTGGAAAGTAACCGAGTCGGGCAG
Organism: Desulfobacterales bacterium HSG2; assembly: GCA_030378035.1. Classification (GTDB taxonomy): domain Bacteria; phylum Desulfobacterota; class Desulfobacteria; order Desulfobacterales; family 4be13; genus JAUCGI01. The sequence continues at coordinate 22,600 of JAUCGI010000067.1, read as the reverse complement.
AACACTTCCGAAATCAACCGCGCTCTTCCCGAGAATTGATACAAAAAAAACAGAGCGTCAGATATCGGGCAGCAAAGAACAGCCGGCAAAGAGCGAACAGAAGTTTCCCCCGATCAAGCCCGAAATCGACATTGATGCATTCAGCCAGATTGATCTCAGGGTTGCCACAGTTGTTCATGCAGAGGCCATCCCCAGGGCGAAAAAACTCCTGAAGCTGGAAGTGGACATGGGGGAGAAAAGGTCAGTTGTGGCAGGTATTGCCGAGTTCTACACCCCGGAAGAGATAAAGGGCAAGCAGGTCATTATTGTGGCAAACCTGAAACCTGTCAAACTGATGGGGGTATTATCCAACGGGATGCTGATCGCCGCAGTTGATGACAGCGGTTCTGCGGTTGCGACCTTGGACAAAAACGTAAAGCCGGGAACACCGCTGAGTTGATCCTGAGCTCTTAATCCTGCTCCTGCTCTTAATCTTGCTCTTGCTCTTGCTCTTAATCTTAATCTTGCTCCAATCGGAGGACGGACACGGGAAAGAGCAAGAGCAAGAGCAAGATTAAGAGCAAGAGCAAGGCAAGGCAAAGCAAAGCAAGGGGCTAAGTTTACACTTATGAAAGAAGGTAATACCAGAGAAGAACATGATTTTAATCCGAAAGATTTTGAACCGGGTCGTATTCACAGAATCGGAAAGCGGCACACCATGTTCGGCAGCGATATGACCCCGGCGATTGCCCTGTGGAATCCGAAATATCCGCATAATGTGGGGGCTGCGGTAAGGGCGGCGTCCTGTTTCGGAGCAAAGGCTGTTATTTTCAGCGGAAACAGAATCCCGACAGACGGTGGTGATAATAAGAAATATCGCTTACCCAGGGAAGAGCGGATGAAAGGTTACCACGATGTAACTATCATAAATGATGATTATTTTTTTAACCGATTTGACGAAAATGTCATACCTGTGGCCGTGGAAGTCAGACAGAACTCCGAGTCATTGCCTTTGTTTGTTCATCCTGAAAAGCCTCTGTATGTATTCGGTCCTGAAGACGGCAGCCTGCCTCAGACAGTTCTGAGGCATTGTCAGAGATTTGTCGTCATACCGTCCAAACACTGCCTGAATCTGGGAAATGCGGTAAATGTCATTTTATATGACAGAATTTACAAAATGGGCATTATTTCAGGAGACCATATCGGGTAGAACCAATTATCAGCATATCTGAAAGAGCTGAAAGAGCTTTTTTTGATACAGCCTGTGGATTCCTCTTAAATGGCAGTTCAGGAAACTTGTGACCGTCTGAATAATGACGGTTCACATAATAAGGAGGATATTTCTACCCCGGAATACTGTTTTTACCTTATTGACTTTTCGTTTGCTTATCTATATAGCATCTAAGATAATATTTGTTAAGGGTAGAAATTGATTTTTCACCTTTCCGGGACAAATTTTCTGATTAGGGAGGCCCTTGCACTTAAACTTAAACTTAAACTTGCACTTGCACTTAAACTTGCCACCCGCACTCAGACCCGCACCGCGCTCAGACTCCGGCCTGGGCGTGAGTGTCCGGGGTCTGAGCATAAGTTTAAGTGCAAGTGCAAGTGCAAGGGGCCTCCCCTAAATCCGTTATAATCAGCAAATTTTTTTCATAATATCCGGAAAGAACAGGACTTGGTTTCTTGGGAAAATCTTATTTTCAAAATCTATGGCTTTAAGTACCTATCCATAAATTTTTCTGCACTCACCTCTGTGCCTTTTTTGTGCCTTTGTGTGACATATAAAATCCCGAAAAATTTTTGGCCGGATACTTATGAGTTTAATTGAACTGCCCCGTCGGATTGATGGAGACGGTTCAGGTTTGCCAATTCAGTGAGCATATATAGTGAGCATTATAATGAATAGCAGATTAAAAAACAGACAGAAAACGAGACAAGTCAGGCAAAGATTGACAGTATTTCGCTTTAAGAAGCGTCGTCCGTCATTAAAACAGAGATCGAGAGCCACGATAAAACCGGAAACGAGCCGTCTGCCGGAAAAAGATGAAACTCGAAAGAGACGGGTCAGAATTATCGGCAGATGTGTGGTGATTCTCTTTCTGCTTACTGTTTATCATATAACCAGTGAAGCCGTATATATTCACGAACAACCTGTCTATTTTCCCTCAGACAATACGCTTCCCTCTGATCCGAATCAGAACATCGAAACCCGGGAATATGAACCGCTGGTTGACAAAAAGGAGGTTCGGGATCTGCTGGACAGCCAACTCTTTGTAAATCTTAAAACGAAGGATTTTTATTTTGTGTCCGAAGAACAGCGTCTCCATGTTGAAACCACCATTGACCCCCTGCTACAGAATTTCATCATGGAAAAGATGGACACAACAACTTCCCGACATATCGGGATTGTGGCAATGGATCCTTATTCCGGCAGGGTTTTGTCGATGGTGGGGTTTGACAGAGAAGACCCGAATAACAACCCGTGTGTTGACAGCATATTCCCTGCTGCAAGCGTCTTCAAAATTGTCACCGCGGCAGCCGCTATTGAAAAATGCGGTTTTGAATCCGATACGAAAGTGACATACAGCGGCAGAAAGCATACTCTGTACAAATCCCAACTGAAAAAGAAGACCAGGAGAAGGCTTAAAAGCATAACGCTCAGGGATTCATTTGCCCAGTCGATCAATCCGGTATTTGGAAAAATCGGCATCCATGAACTTGGGAAAACCGCCCTTGAGGAGTATGCCGATGCTTTCGGATTCAACCAGGATATTGATTTTGAAATTCCGCTTGCCCCCAGCGTTTTTTCCATATCTGATGAGACTTACCACTGGGCTGAAGTCGCCAGCGGATTCAATCGGGAGACCACCATATCCCCTCTCCACGGCGCGCTGATCGCTTCGGCAATACTGAACCAGGGCCAGATGATAGAACCGGTCATCATTGATGAGGTAAGGGATGAAAAAGGGGATGCCGTTTATCAGGGGGATATGGTCCCTTTTAATCGGGCGATCACCCCTGATGCCTCGGATATTATGAATGAACTCATGCAGGCCACGATAAAATCCGGCACTTGCAGAAAAATGTTCAGAGGATACCGGAGAGATCCTGTTCTTTCCAAACTCACTATCGGCGGCAAAAGCGGCACCATCAGCAGCAAAGACAGAAAATCCCGCTATGACTGGTTCGTGGGATTCGCCGAGGAAAAAGACGGGCCGGAGAAGATTGTCACAGCCATTGTGGTCGCGCATGGAAAATATATCGGTATAAGATCGGCTAAGTATGCGCGTATCGTTTTCAAAGAATATTTTAGTAATTATTTTTCAAGTCAGGAATCGGAATTGAGAAGTGAGAATTGATGTTTGGTGCTGGATGCTGGATGCTGGATGCTGGATGCTTGACTTGATGCTTGATGCTTGATGCTTGATGCTTGATGCTTGATGCTTGACTTGATGCTTGATGCTTGAGAAGCAATCTTTTACTTCTCACTTCTCTGTTCTCACTTCTAAAGGAAACTTTCCCATTTCTCTCCTCTGTGTGGACAGGGGGATTATTTATTTAGTCACCATAAATGTAAACTTGCTCTTGCTCTTGCTCTTGCCCGTGTTCGTTTGATTAAGATTAAGAGCAAGATTAAGATTAAGAGCAAGAATTCTTAAGGAGAATATATGCCAGGATTTGAGATATTTGGCAGTGAAGAACGGAAAGAGGTTGAGGATGTTCTTGATACAGGGGTGTTGTTCCGTTACGGTTTCGATCAGGCTCGCAAAGGTCACTGGAAAGCAAAGACCTTTGAAACGGAGCTGGCGGAACGAATCGGGGCGGGATACGCTTATCTTTGTTCCAGCGGAACTGCGGCGCTGAGTGTCGCTTTGGCGTCATGCGGAGTCGGCGCGGGGGATGAAGTCATTGTCCCGCCTTTCACCTTTATCGCGACCATTGAAGCGGTGCTGAATGCCGGGGCAGTGCCGGTGTTTGGTGAAATCGATGAAACCCTGTGCCTCGATCCCGAGGCGATTGAAGAGGTTATCACCCCGCGCACCAAAGCGGTATTGCCTGTTCACATGTGCGGTGCCATGGCCCGTATTGATGAAATCAAAGCCCTTTGTGATAAAAAAGGGCTCATCCTCATAGAAGACGCGTGCCAGGCGCTCGGAGCTGCTTTTAATGGCAAAGCGCTGGGCACATTCGGCCAGATGGGATGTTTCTCGTTTGACTCGGTTAAAACCATCACCTGCGGCGAGGGCGGCGCGATTGTGACGGATGACAAAGCGCTTTATGTGAATGCAGATGCGTATGCGGATCATGGACATGATCATATCGGAAATGACAGAGGGCTTGAAGACCACCCCATTCTCGGGAACAACTTCCGAATCAGCGAACTGAATGCGGCCGTCGGCCTTGCCCAGTTGAGAAAGCTTGACACCATCCTGGAAAAGCAGCGCGCCCATAAAAGGGCAATCAAAGCCGCTTTGGCGCGGATTCCGGATATTACGTTCAGAAAGATTCCGGATGAAAAAGGAGACTCGGCCACTTTCCTCTCTTTCTTCCTCCCTGATGAATCAAAGGCCCGAAATGTCGTGGAAGAATTTGGGAAGGCAGGCATTGACGCCTGTTTCTACTGGTATGACAACAACTGGCATTACATACGGAAGTGGGATCATCTTAAAACACTCCGCTCCCCAGCCAGACTCCCCCTGCATCTGCTGGAAAACTGGCCGGACTATCAGCAGGTGAAACTCCCCCGGTCGGATGAAATCGTCAGCGGCGCGGGTTTCTCTGTTTCAAGAATTGCGGGAATGCAGGTGGAACTGCCCCGCTCGGATGAAATCATCAGCAGGACAATCTCCATGCTGATCAAACTCTCCTGGACAGAAGAAGAACTCGAACAACGGATCGATAAAATCGTCAGTGTTGTCGGTTGACGGTTGACGGTTGACAGTTGACGGTTGACGGTTTATGGTTTACGTCAACCGTCAACCGCCAACCGTCAACCGCCAACCGTCAACCGACAAAACAACGGACAAAACTATGTTTCGTAATTTCAAAATGGTCACACAGGTTGTTTTCGGCCGAGGCTGCTTTAATCAACTGGATGACATTCTCGCGGAAAAACGCAGGCAGCATGCATCGTTCATGGTCTTTGCGGTGGACGATGTTTTCAAAGATACCGATTTTGCATCCCGGATCCCTCTGAAGAAAGAGGATATGATGCTCTGGGTCAATGTGGATGAGGAACCATCGACCATATATGTGGATGCCCTGACAGAAGAGATTCGGTCCTTTTCCGAATCATTGCCCGCTGGTGTCATCGGCATCGGCGGCGGAAGCACGATGGATATCGCCAAGGCGATATCTCTCATGCTGACAAATCCCGGATCCGCCACAGACTACCAGGGCTGGGATCTGATAAGGAATCCCGCAGTCTGGCACACTGCGATTCCCACCCTCTCAGGAACCGGCGCGGAAGTATCCCGCACCACCGTCCTCATCGGCCCCGAAAAGAAACTGGGGATAAATTCCGACCACACCGTCTTCGACCAGATCGTACTCGACCCGGAAGTGATCGCTGACGCGCCAAGGGATCAGCGATTCTTTACCGGAATGGACTGCTATATCCATTGCGTCGAATCGCTGGAAGGGACATATCTGAATACGTTCAGCAAGTCTTACGGGGAAAAGGCGATAGACCTTTGCCGAGAAGTCTTTTTAGACAGCGGGCCTGAAAGTGATGACAAACTGATGATGGCTTCCTATTTCGGCGGCATGAGCATTGCCTATTCCCAAGTCGGCGTATGCCATGCGCTCTCTTACGGGCTTTCCTTTGTTCTGGGGATTCATCACGGTGTCGGAAACTGCATTGTATTTGATCACCTTGAAGAATTCTACTCGGAAGGCGTCCGTGAATTCCGTCAGATGATGAAAAAAAATGACATCCGGCTTCCCCAAATTCCCCGCAAAGTCAGCAATGCGGAGATGGAGAAGATGATTGATGTCGCACTTGTTCTTGAGCCGCTGTGGGAGAATGCGCTGGGGAAGGATTGGAAGCGGATAATGACTCGGGAGCGGATTGGGGGGCTTTATGGGCTGATTCTCGGAGAGAGATCGTTATAAATGGTTTTTGGATCAATGGTTCGGACAGTTTTATAATTCCTGATGATAACGTCTTTTGAGGGACCTGCATCTTCAACGGCCCCACCCCCGCCATTCCATGCAAAACTTGTCCCTGACCGCTCTTTTATCAGGGATGATAAGAATCGGCAGAATTCTTATCATCCCTTCCCTGATAAAAAACGTATGGGACAGAAATAAAAGATGTCAGTGACAAGTTTTTGAGCCGGAATCCGCTTTTTGTCCTGTACTCAAAAAAAAGTGTTTGAACCATTGTGGGATGCAACTTGGAAAATACAGCGAACCACCACCTTATTATTATAAGCGAGTTAAAGATGAAAAAATTTGCAATAGTGTTGGGTTTTCTTTTTATTGTTGATTTGTGCTTTCTTCCGGGAGAGAATAAATTCATTACCCCTCTTATAAAATCACTATTCAATGAAGGTGTAGAAACAAGATCAGATGGATCAGATGGGATTTCAGCTTTTCTGTGGACAAGGAGAGGGTTTTCTATTTTTTTAAAAAAGGGCGAATCTAAGAGAATTTTGGGAGAAAAGGTACTGGTCGAATTTGTAGGAAAAGAAGGTGGTCTCATTTCTAAAGAAAAGATAGTTGTCAGATTATATGTTCCACCTGATGAAAAACCGATATATTGCGAATTCTATGAGGGACATTCAAGAGAACATTTTAAATATTATCGTAAAACCTACTTTATAGACCTTATGAAGGTCAAAGGTAAAGGTGATAATTTGGAGGTGGAATTATTTTTTACAGAAAAATGAGATCATCTCTGAGATTCCGAAATAAAAAGCATAGTCAGAGTGTAAAGAAACGTATGAGGATTTATGAACAAGGAAAGCAATACTGAAGAAATCATCGTGGATGTCACGGAAGAGGAATACAAAAGCGATCTGGCACGCGGACTCCATGAAGATGAGGTTATGAAAGCAGGTCGTCACAAATTCAGACGCGGCGGATTCCTCACCCGTCACGGAATCACTTCTGATCCGGCAAAAATCCGAATATCTGTTGATATTGATCTCGATATATTGAACTACTTCAAAGAACGGGCTTCACACGCTGACTCATATAAGACGGAATTCAACGACATATTACGAGAATTAATTGAAACGGAAAAGAATGTCTTGTCTTCTGCTGAAATAAAGTGAAAAAGCTTATGTTATGTGACATTTGCGGAAAAGAGAGCGATTGTAATTACCCGACCATAAATTCTTCTCCACCCACCTTTGTGCCTTTCTTTGCGCCTTTCTTTGCGCCTTTGTGTGAAATATAAGATACCTGAGTACAGGACAAAAAGTGGATTCCGGGTCAGAAATGCCGGGAATCCTGCCGATTCCCGGCATTTCCGTCCGGAATGACAGGGGGGCCGGTTCTCAGGCATCCGAAAAATTTTGTCCTGTACACAGTAAGATACCGGAAAACTTATGGCCAAGTAATTTATTATTATCCGTTGTGCGACTCGAAGTTACGGCAAAGGCAAATGGAAAGCAGCGAAAAACGGCACCGCCGTCAATTTTTTGTAGGAGTATTCTTATTATGGCTCAAAAAAAAAATCAGTAACAAAGAAATCGAAGCATTATATGAATCAAAGGTCACTCAGGAAAAAAATGAATTTCTTCTGCCCCAGGTGCTCGATTTTGTTCATAAGAAAAAGTGGATAAATCTGTATCCGGAATATCAGAGACGCCTAGTCTGGAGTCGCATAAAGAAATCCCGTTTTATAGAGTCGATTCTGATGAACGTGCCAACACCTCCGATCTTTCTTTATGAATGGAATCTGAGTCGCTATGAAATAATGGATGGTCAGCAGAGGCTCAACGCAATCGTTGAATTCTATGATAACCGTCTGGTTTTGGCGGGCTTGGAATTATGGGATGTATTGAATGGCCGAAAGTATGCCGACTGCCCGCCTCAAATTCAACGCGGACTTGATCGCAAACGCATTTCAACAACTGTTCTTTTGGCTGAAAACATCACATCCCGTCATAAAATCCGCCGCATTCTCTTTGAGCGTCTGAATACAGGGGGACAATCTCTGAATGCCCAGGAGATGCGAAATTGTCTGTTTTCAGGTAAATTTAATGAACTAATCAAAGAGTTGGCGGGGGAGCGTCTTTTTAATGAAATCTGGGATATTCCGCCTTACGAAGATCATATCCGGGGCACACATATCTCAAAAAAGTTGTCAGAAAATCCTTGTTTTAAGAGAATGACAGATTGTGAAATTGTTCTGAGATTTTTCGCATTCCGTAAAAAATCACGAATCAGAGGATCTGTCAGAAGAATACTCGATCTCTGCATGGAGGAGCATACAGCAATTGACGATACCCGGATTAATGAGTTAAGAAACGATTTTTTGACCAGACTACAGTTGGCGCATGATATCTTTGCAGAAGATACGTTCCGAATCACAGACGGATATCAGAGATCAGGACTTTCACAGGCGTTGTATGATGCAGTGATGATTTCCTTGGATCGATTGTATGAACACAGAGATTCGCTTCGCAGAAATGCGCAAAGCATAAGAGAAGAACTCCGAAAAAAATTTATGGACAAAGATTTTTACGATTTAATCACAGGCAAGCCTAATACAGCAAATGCAATAAAAAAACGTCTCGATGCGATGGAAGCCTTTATGAGAAAATACATCTGACATAGTGTAAGATATGTTTAAGAATACCATTAATTGAATGGATTGGAATGACAGAGGCATAATTTAACAGTATTGAATCTCTCCCTCATAGCAATTTGATTCTGAGCTACTAAAATCTGAGCTACTAACTTAAAGCGGGACATTTCTGTAATAATTCACACCACGAAACACACGCAACGGGGAATTAAGACTTAACTGCGGGGCATAAATATTTTTCGTGCTCTTTTGTGGTTTGAACGGTCAGATGGCCTGGGGATGTGTGGCATCTGACACACGGAGAAACTGCCTGCGAATTGGATGCGACTGAGCCGGTTCGTTTTGTTGCCTAAGCCGGGGGAAATTTTTTTTCGTGGATTCAGCCATCCCTCCGGACTGCAAATAATGTGTGTGATGTCACCGGCAATGAATTGCCGGGCTATTATCGGATGTCCCTCCGGGACAGGCCGGCCTTTTGTCCCGTCAGGGATTTATGAAAACAGACTGGCAATTCATTGCCGGGGAAAGGAAATATGCAAATGACACAGAAAAATTTGAATGATCACATCGAAATCACACCGGAAACAGCCGGCGGCAAACCCCGTATTGCAGGACGCCGGATAACTGTTCAGAACATTGTGATATGGCATGAACGGATGGGACGCAGCGCGGATGAGATTGCCACTGATTATGACCTGTCCCTGGCCGATATTTACGCGGCCCTGGCATACTACCATGACCATCAGTTTGAGATTGAGAAATCCATCAGGGATGGCAGAAGGTTTGCGGAGGATCTCCGTCAGAAAACACCCTCGAAGATAGACAGGAGAATGTATGAGCAGGAAAGTCAGGTTTTATACGGATGAGCATGTTTCCCGTGCTGTCATAAACGGATTGCGGAACAGGGGAGCGGATGTTCTGACGACAAAGGAGGCGGGAATGCTCGGAGCGGATGATAAGGAAATAGTCCGGAAATTCATTGCCAGGATCAGATTGAATTCAAAACACCGAGTCCGGAGGGGCGACCGAAATTTTCTTCCATGAGTTCAGCCATTCCTCCGGGACTGTAAACAACGGCATCCTTCATTTATGGGTTTACACTTTTAAGTTCGTAGTTCCGCCTTTAGGCGGTGCGGCACCGCCTAAAGGCGGAACTACGAACTTAAAGATGTCCATCCGGGACAGGCCGCTGCCGGATTTGCAGAAGCCGGGAAACCATGTCGGTAAAATCGCAAATTGCAGAAAAGGTGCCGGAGCGGATATGACTCCGCGACTGTCCGGGCTGTTCGGCACATCATTGGTCATGAAAAAACAACATCACAAACGACGCCCCCTTACAAGCTCTTCTCCGGGAATGCCTGAAGCCCTGGGGCAATCAGAGGCGTTCCTGACATTTCAGGAACAAATTTCCCGGGTCGCACCTGTCAATCGCCCAGTGCTGTTAATCGGCGAGCGGGGCACCGGAAAGGAACTGGCCGCTTCCAGGCTGCATTTTCTGTCCGGCCGCTGGCAGGGTCCGCTCGTTGCGCTGAACTGCTCGGCGCTGACACCTTCACTGATCGGGTCGGAATTGTTCGGGTATGAAAAAGGCGCGTTCAGCGGCGCGGAACGCCGGCGTATCGGAAGATTTGAGGCCGCGGAGGGCGGGACCCTTTTCTTGGACGAAATCGGCACCATCCCGATGGAGGTTCAGGAGAAAATACTGCGAACGGTTGAATACGGCACATTTGAACGGGTCGGAAGCCCGGAGTGTATCGAAGTGGATGTGCGAATCATCGCGGCCACCAACGCAGACCTGTCGGCCATGGTCGAAAAGGGGGAGTTCAAACCGGACCTGTTGGACCGGCTATCCTTTGAAGTGCTTTTTCTGCCGCCGCTCAGGGAACGGGAAGAGGATATTCTCTTGCTGGCAAATCATTTTGCGGCGCGGATGGCGTTTGAACTGGGTCGGGAAGAAATCCCCCAGTTCGCTCCTGAAGCAGTTGAAATGATTGAAAGATATTCCTGGCCCGGAAATGTTAGGGAGCTGAAAAATGTGGTTGAGCGTGCAGTTTACCGGTCAGATTCTTCTCTGATTACGGATATCGTCTTTGACCCGTTTCACTCTCCATATCCTGAACACCGCACCCTCAAAAAAGAACCTGAGTCTGACGCTGAAGCCGATATGCCTTCGACAGATGATCTCATGGCGAAGCCATTAAAAGAAGCGGTCAGGGAATTAGAGATTCTTCTGTTAAAGAAAGCGCTGAAGGAATCGAAACATAACCAGAAAAAAGCAGCCCGAATTTTGGGACTGACATACCATCAGTTCCGGGGATTGTATCGTAAATTGAACATTGAAGATTGAACATTGCTGATTTTAGCGGATTTTGTAGTATCAGACATTTGGGAAACCACAAAGATCACAGAGAAGCCACGAAGCCGCGGAGATTTGGGCATGTCTCTGCGGTTCTCTGTGCGTCCTTTGCGGCCTCTATGGTTAAAAAAACAACAATCCGATAAATCAGAAACATTGAAAGAGGTGAATTATGGGAGAAATTAAAAGCACTCTGGATATTGTCATGGAAAGGACAAAGCATCTGACGCTCAGTGATGAGGAGAAGCAGGAGCAGAAATATCAGGAGTTCAGGAAAAATCTTAACGGCCTGATTCGGAAATTTCAGGATAAGGCACTGAGCCTGGACCAGTTGAAAAGGGCATTGGATGCCTTGCAGGAGAAACATGAAGTCGCGGACAAAAATGTATTATCCGGCGAAATTGCAGGCAAGCTTCAGATTGATCAGGATAACGGTCCGTTTCTTATGCTGTTAAAAGAAATCTGCGGATTAAACATGACCGCGATTGAATCCGTGTTTGATGATTATCAGAACACGATCCGTTCAGCGACCTTGGCCAGACTCCATGAGTTAAAAGAGGAGCTGGCAAAGAAGTATTTTATCTCGGGCGACGCTGTTCTTCCGAATGTAGAGGCGGATCCTGTGTGGGCAGGAGCGGTTCAAAGTGTCAGAGATAATTTTGGACGGCTGCTGGATCAGGAGCGGGCGGTGATTACAGGAGCGTGAACGTGAATTTGAATGTGAATATTCACGGACATATAAAGGTTCATGTAAGCATTCAAGTTCACGGTCACATTCCTGGTTCTAACGGATATTATGGTTCCGAAATATGACAGCGGATCAGAGGATGAAACGGATTTTCCCGGTCTGGCATAAGCCGGAAACATGGCGGCGGCCGGGGACGGCTATCCGTTTCATCCTCTGACCCGCTTGTCATATTTCCCGGGACCATAAAAAGCGTCAGAATCACTCACATTCACAGTCTTACAGATAGTTAAACCAGTACTGTTCCAATTCGGCAAAGTTCGCTCTGACTTCATCTCCACCGGAAATAATATTTCCGTGACCCGGCAGAACCCATTCAATATCTGCCAATTCTCCGAGCCTTTTTATGCTCTCCTTGAGCAGCGAACCGTTTCCGCCGGGAAGGTCGGTCCGGCCCAGGCCGCCTTTGAAAATCACATCGCCTGTGAATAACGCTTTCTGATCGGGCCAGTAAAGCGAAACGGATCCGGGGGAATGTCCGGGGGTGTGAAATACCTTCAGATCAAGTCCTTTCACAGAGAGATCGCCTTCTTTGAGAAAGAAATCAGGGGTTATGGAATCGAGAGAGATGCCGAATGCCTGTACATACTGATCCATCGATTTTACCATTCCCCATTCCGCACCATGGAGCGTTACAAGGGCTGGCTCCTCATCGAATATCTGGACCGCCTCGATATGGTCCGGATGGGCATGGGTGCAGATGATTAATCCGATCTCCTCGATTCCGATCCCTATCTCCGAAAGTTGTTCATGAACATGATCAAACAGTTCCGCATGTCCCGGGTCAATAAGGATGCGGGTAGGGCCGTCAATCAGATAGGTATTGCAATTATTCTGGGTCATGGAATCCCACATAAACGCGTGAACTTTGTCAAATATCTGCATAATATTATTCTTCCTCTGTTCATTTTTACTGATTATAATGGTTTTTGGGGAGGCCCGGGAATATGACAACGGATTTCAGGATGAAACGGATATTCCCGGGTCAGACATGACAGCGGATTCCGGGGATGAGACGGACATATCCGTTTCATCCTCCTATCCGTTGTCATATTCCCGGGCCTCCCAAAATCCGTTATAATCAGCATTTTTAGTTATATATACTCTCACTCTCACTCTTTCTCTTTCTCTTTCTCGAATGGACGCGAGCAAGACAAGGTCCGGAGTGCTAAAATAAAATTTTAGCACATAATTCTCTCGTTGATACAATATGGGCAAAACCATAAGCAAGATTTTTAAGGGATGCCAGATGAAGTTCATCGTTCACCGTGGCAGTTGCGTCGGAGACAAAGAATATCCGATAATCCCGGACAAAACCGTCTCTGGCAGTTGTTTCGCAGCAACAGTTCGTCAGTACGCCTGTGATGATCAGTTCCTCGATATTTCGGGACCTGAGCATTTCATCCAGACCTGTCTTCCAAAATACGCTGTAGCGATTTTTCTCGATGATCTCATCCGTATCCGCTACAGATGAGACGGATTCAATGAGTTTCCATTCCTCTGAGCCGTATTGAATGCAGTCTCCCCACCATCTGGCAAGCATTCCGCCGTCTTCGGAGATATCCTTGTGACCGTGTCTTGTGAAGAAAATTCGGATTCCCTCTGAACGGCAGGTTTCCACAAGAGAGAGAATGTTTTCCAAAATCGGCAGCGCAATGGGGAGAAAATATTGCTGCATGTCAATAACAAGCAAAGCGCATCTGTCCGCCGCGGGCCATGCCCGACGTATGTTGTAGCGGCTTGTTTCTTTGAGAAAACGTCTTTTCACAGCACTTCCTTATATATCCTGTCCAATTCCGCAATCGTCATTGATTCAAAGGGAATCGGTTTTTTAAAAAAAGATTTTCGGGGAATGAATTTGCTGATTACGCTTAAAAAGTGATCGTAACTTGTGTAATCTGCTTTGCTGTATTCCAGGAGATTCTTGAATTTTCCCTTCCTGGAAAAGTTAAAGAAGACATACCTCTCTTTTTCCTCAACAAATCCTGTATAGCCATTTCTGTAAGATTTCAGACTGATAAGTTTCATTATTCAGAATTTCGGGTGTGTCCCATCTACCCCACCATGTCATTCCGATCAAACTGAAAGGCGGATATTTTCCGACTTCGGCGGTGGTGGATTCCGGGTCAAAACTGAAAAAATGTCCCATTTTTTCAGTTTTGCCCGGAATGACAGATGGAGGTGGGACACACCGGCGATGGTGGATTCCGGGTCGGAAATGAAAAAATGTCCCATTTTTTCAGTTTGCCCGGAATGACAGATGGAGGTGGGACACACCGGCGGTGGTGGATTCTGGGTCAGAAATGAAAAAATGTCCCATTTTTTCAGTTTTGCCCAGAATGACAGGCGGAGGTGGGACACACCCATAATTTCGGTTGAGTTTATGAATCGTTCAGCCCCAGTAAGGTTCATAAAATACCAGGATATCCGAAGGCGTCCGGCTGTCCCCCAGTTCAAAAATCATATATCGGAAATCTCCGCCATCATCCTGACCGGGATTGAAGCAGATGGAATCCCCTATTTTCGTTCGGATCGAACCGGACCTTTTTGGGGACTCGTGGATGTGTCCGTGGAATGACGCGATCAGCTGACCTTTTTCGGACCATTCCCGGATGAATTGTTTTATGGCAAGACTTCCCACATGGGTTCCGTCATAGAGCACATCCAAGGGCGTCTGATATGGCGGAGAGTGTGAGATAAAAAGAAACGGCTTCTCTATCATCTCTGAGAGTTGTGCAAGATCATTCTCGATGGTATCATCCGAAGTTAGGTCAATCACGGCCTCCTTCAACATGCCGTTCTTTGAAACACATCCGTTCAGGCTGACAAGATTCCCCGGTGCGTAAGGCTGCCCGGACATATCCGGTTTCTCAAAGTCCTTCCTTCCGAAAGGCGTGGGCGGAACATTCATGTATCCGATAATATCAACACCATCCGCCAGAGGATGTTTCCGCCAGTGCAGGAGATGGAACAGTTCACCGTCGTATTCTTCAAGAAACTTCCGATTGTCGATGAAATCGTCATTACCGAGATCGAGATAAATCGGAATATCCCTTTTCCGCCTGAAATCTCTGACAGCAGGTATGAAGGTATGTCTGATATAGATTCCCTGGGCCTGTAATATACCCACACTTTCCGCATGGGGCAGAGAATGAGGAATAATATCGCCGGCAATGATGACAGCATCCGCCTTTTCTTTGGCTGCCATTGAAAGCATGAAAAAAAGATAGGCATTATTTGCATGAATATCTGATGTGAAGAGTATTCTCATTTTTCCACTCTCTCTCCTCCGGTGAGATAGTTTCCCTCCAGAGTTCCGGGAATTACAGGAAGCGAAGCCACATCCGGGGGTCTGAATCCGAAAGTCAGTTCCAAGAAAAGGGTGACAATGCGATAGGTCGCCCCCCATAGCACTTCCTGTTCATTCCGGGTCTGATATCGGAAACAGGGAAAATCTTCTGTTTCCCGATGTAATTTTTCTTTGAAATGATGTGAAAATTCCAGCCGATAATTTGCATAATATCCAGGGATTAATAAATCCCGCAAGGGAATTCGGACTACCTTTTCAACTTCCCAGTTCGTGACAAATCGTTTTTGCCGCGGGACCCAGCCCGCCATGGGATAAATCACCCGTCGAAACATCCGAAGGTGCTGCGGCGGAAGCGGCCCCAGAAACCGAACACCGAGGGGATTCAGGCCCATCTCTTCAAAGCCTTCCCTGAGGCCGGCGGCAAAGAGAAGGGCTAACCGAGTCGCTTCCCGGCGGTGCCGGCTGGACCACCTGGACCAGCAGGGCCAGCGTGTCAGCGGGAAACCCGGTAAGGTCAGAAGCTTTGCAAGGCAGGCATCCAGCCGGGGGGTCACGCTTCCTCCGGGACAGCAAATATCACCCGGCTGCCTGACCTTTTGGGACCGTTTGTTTAAAATCAGACAGGGATCCGATGACGCACCGTTTCCATCGCACCGAGGGGCAAGCAGAAGCAGAACAGCGGACGGAGCTGATGAATCCTGCGCGTCTCCCGAAAAATACGGTTCGCGCCGGCTTCTCTCAGAAAGAGCTTGCAGAATATGTTCTGTTAAGGATTTGGGATCGTTTAATAATGGGTGCATTGTTCAGTTTCCGTTTCCTTGATGTTTGATGTTTGATGCTTGATGCTGGATGCTGGATGCTGGATGCTTGATGTTTGATGCTTGATGTTTGATGCCTGATGTTGGATGCTGGATGCTGGATGCTGGATGCTTGATGCCTGATGTTTGATGCTGGATGCTTGATGCCTGATGTTTGAAAGGTTTAATTTCATGTTTATATTCAAGCATCAAGCACCAAGCATCAAGTATCCAGCACCAAGTATCCAGCATCAAACATCAAGTATCAAACATCCAGCATCAAGCATCCAGCATCCAGCATCCAGCATCCAGCATCAAGCATCCAGCATCAAAAATCAAGCATCCAGCATCAAGCATCCAGCATCAAGTTCAAAAGACATCTGAGGTCCGATGTCTCACTTTTAGGCTCTGTCAGGACGATTTTCCCTGAAATTTCCTTGTTTTTAAGAATGCCTTCCAGATGATTTTTGAGGGCGTTGTTATAGTTAAAGGCGATCCCCAAGCCACCGTTTCCGGCGACTTCACTTATGCCGCCGCTGTCGCCCATGGTATCGCCGATATGGGCGACGGCCTCCCGTGAAATATTCAGTTTGTCGGCAATTTCAAAAATTAACCGGGCTTTTTCGTTTTCATCCCGGATGCCGAGTTCCACCTCCCCGGTCGTAAGGATTTCATCATAGCAATTTTCTGTTACGGTGTCAACCGAATCAGAAAATTTTTTGGTCGAAGTGACAGGTTGGCAGTCATTCGCCTTTACTGATTCGGCACGATCACCTGTTCGTTTGAGAAAATAATCCTTCACAAGATCAGAAATATCGTGATCACTGACCAGTTTGTCCGGATCTCCCTCCCGCCCGAAGATCAGTCGGTTACAGATGGCGTCATAGAAGTTTTCCGGACCGTAAACGGCTTTTATCACTTCTGTGGTGACGGTGTATCCGGTGGAGTTGATAACAAAATATATCCCTTTTTCACGGAGCGCCGAAATGAATTCCTCAAATCCTTCAAGAAAGCGCATCTCTGACCGGGCATATTCGATGGCATTCCGCAGACTCAGTCCCTTTGTCAGTGGCCCGGCAATTTCAAAAGTCTCCTTCATGCTTAAAAGGCCGGATGTCTGCCGGGTAAAAACATCCTTTGCCTTTTCATACCTTTCAGGCGCGTGGGGAAAACCGAGCCTTATCATATCCATCATGGTATGCTGATGAACAAGGGTTCCGTTGAGATCGCAGGAGACCAGTCGGATCTTTTTGGGTTGTGTATTTTTCATATTTGTGTTACCTGACCTATAAATTTTGTTATTATATAAACGACAAGGATTTCACATAAAAAAGGATTGTGGCTTGTCCGGCCGATCCAGACATATTTGTATATCCCACAAAACACCGCCAGTCAGAGGCCCGTAGGCCGATATGTTTGTAGAATCTGAGGTAAAACGAACATTTCATAAAAAGTGAATTCCCGCTTTCGGAGTCAACCGGATGAGCCTGTCCGATGTTTGTCCGTTTGAGGTCATGCGGCCGAGCCTCTCCGATGGCGCGGGAATGACATTCATTATCGGCTGATAAAAAGTGGATTCCCGCTTTCGGAGTCAACCAGTTGAGCCTGTCCGATGTTTTTGATGTCATGCAGCCGAGCCTCTCCGATGGCGCGGGAATGACACATTTTGTTGATTATAACGGATTTTGGGGATTCCGGGATGAAACGGATATTCCCGGATCGGGGATGAAACGGACATATCCGTTTAATCCTTCTATCCGTTGTCATATTCCCGGGATCCCCTGTTCCATGTTTTTGATGTCATGCAGTCCGATGGCGCGGGAATGACATTTTGTTGATTATAACGGATTTTGGATCCCGGGAATATGACAACGGATTTCAGGATGAAACGGATATTCCCGGATCGGGGATGAAACGGACATATCCGTTTAATCCTTCTATCCGTTGTCATATTCCCGGGATCCCCTGTTCCATGTTTTTGATGTCATGCAGCCGAGCCTCTCCGAATGGCGCGGGAATGACATTCATTTCGGCTGATAAAAGTGGATTCCCGCTTTCGGATGTCATGCGGCCGAGCCTCTCCGATGGCGCGGGAATGACATTTTGTTTAGTCCGTTTGAACCTGTCCGATGTTTTTGAGGCCATGCAGCCGAGCCTCTCCGATGGCGCGGGAATGACATTTTGCCTGATCCGTTGAACAAAGGCAGCCGAGCCTCTCCGATGGCGCGGGAATGACATTTTGTTTGGTCTGGTCCGTTGATCAAATCCCTATAGTTTTCCATTAATCTGCCAATGCAACTTTGGCACTCCAAAGAATGGTATACATTATAAACAAAATGTTTGTTTAATGCAACTTAAAATGCAATTTAATTTTACTTTCTGGTGTTTTTATATATGTATCGCCCGAAACAGTTTTGCTGTCGGCTTTATTTTCACTCTGAATTACTTTTTTAAGGATACGCTCTTCACAGATGGATATAAAAAAATCTGTTGACAATCTGAAAAGCACAGGCTATCTGTTTTAGTTAAATTATGAATGTCGAGCAGGGATAAAGTTACAAGTTGATGGGAATTCTGGAAACATGTGTGATGAAAAAATACTGCCTGTGGAAGAAATGCTGGCTTATGAAGAATTTACAGACCGGGTGGAGATACTGCGGGAGCTGGAGGCATGGATAAAAAATATCCGGAGGATGGCCTCGCCAAGCACTGCCATCATCGCGCCGCGGCGCATGGGAAAAACCGTTCTGCTGGACAGGCTGGGTAAATACGGTGTTCTTCAAACCGGAATACGGGTGGCACCGTTCTATTTCCGAATGAAGCGGGAAGATACGACGCTTCGGGATTTCCTTCTGGTATATGCCACGACATTTTTTCGGCAGCATATCGCGTATTGTCATCAGGATCCGGTCCTGTATCGGAACAAACGTGTCAGACTGAAAGACCTGTCGGGCTATCCATCGGATCACAAAGCCGTTCTGCTGGCAAAAGAGTAAGTTCAAAGATATCCTAATCAGATTCATAATTACACATATTTTATCGATTGTAAAACTCAGGTTAATTCTATGAATATTCTTGTTGTTGATGATGAAGAGATGCAGCGTGACCTGTTAAAAGGCTTTTTAAAGAAACAGGGATATGAGGTGGTTACCGCGGCAGACGGCAGGGAGGCTTTGCAGCGTTTCGTAGAGCTTCCGTTTCAACTGGTCCTTCTGGATCATCGGATGCCCGATCTTACCGGGGATGAGGTGCTTGCGAATATGAAAAGCATGAATCCTCTGGTGCGGGCCATTATGATAACCGCTTATGGCACGGTGGATACCGCGGTTGAGGTGATGAAACTGGGCGCTGATGATTTCCTTGAGAAACCGGTGGATCTGGTTCAGCTCTTAGATAAAATTCGGATGATCGAGCAGCGGGTAATCGTTGAGGAAGAAGCCTCGGATGTGACCGAGGCATTGGATCAGAGCAAACTGCCCATCAGAATTGTCGGTGAGGGGCCGGCTACGAAAGAAGTGCTTTCCCTGGTCCGACGGGTGTCGCCGACCCCGTGGAGCGTCCTGATACGGGGCGAAAGCGGCACAGGAAAGGAACTGATTGCCCGTCTCATTCATCTGCTCAGTCCCAAGAGTGACGGGCCCTTTATTGATGTCAATTGCGGCGCCATTCCTGAAACATTGTTTGAGTCGGAGCTGTTCGGCCATGAAAAGGGCGCGTTTACCGGTGCGACCGCCATTCGGCGGGGGCGTTTTGAACTGGGCCAGGGCGGAACACTTTTCTTGGATGAGATCGGAGAGTTGCCACTGAACCTGCAGCCCAAATTATTGCGGGCACTCCAGGAGAAGCGGATATCCCGGGTCGGGAGCGAAAAGGAGATTCCGGTGGATGTCCGGGTGGTGACCGCGACGAATCGTGACCTCAGAAATATGGTGGAGGCGGGGATGTTCCGGGAAGATCTCTATTATCGCCTGAATGTCTTTGACATTGAAATTCCCCCTTTGCGCCAGCGCAAGGAGGATATACCTGAGATGATCACTTTCTTTCTCGAAAAGTACAGTTCGCGTCAGATGCTCTTCGATGCGGAGGCCATGACCACACTGGGCAAATATTCCTTTCCCGGCAATGTCAGAGAACTGGAACACATTGTCCAGCGCGCCGTGACCCTGGCCCGGGGCAGCGTCATCAGGACAACGGATCTGCCTCCTGAAATCAGATACCACCGGGTGACAGAGCAGGGAACCCTTGCCGAACGTCTGGAAGGGGTGGAGCGGGAGATGCTGATTTCCGCGCTTGAAAAGAATGACTGGGTGCAGACCCGGGCTGCCGAATCTATGGGGATCAGTGAGCGGGTGTTACGGTATAAAATGAAGAAATATAAAATTAAGAAGTGAAGGTCCGTTTTAGCTGCGGGGACGGGAGTACAATATTATGAAAAAGTGGCTTAAAGAATATATTGGCATCCTTCACTACTAAGAAAACAATTCATATGTCGGCATGTTAAAAATATGCTCCGCGGTTTTCTTTCAGGGTAAGAACTGACCTGAAAGGCAGAGGGAGCTTATCAGTTTACATTTTGCCCTGTTCGGGCAGGTGGATAACCTAAAAGTGTAAACTGCTTTCCGGCTTTTTTGAAGGATGCCAAAAATATCCTGTTTTTTTTCTTGCATTTCTTTCCAAGCTCTGAGATTAGTAAACTTTATATGGTTTGAAAATTTTGGGTGCTACAGAAAATCGGAAAGATGCCGGGAATGATCTTAAACAGGGAAATGGTCATTACAGGATATGTACAAGGATTTGGAAGATGTCTGACATGCAGAAACTTACGCCGGATATTTGCTGTCAAAAAAAATCAAATGTCCTGTTTTTTTCTTGCATTTCTTTTCAAACTCTGATATTAATAAGGTTTATGTGATTTGAAAATTTTGGGTGCTACAGAAAATCGGAAATTCTGATTTTTCCCTGCATCTGCGGATCATTTTGGAAACCTTTATAGCTGTTTTCATAATTGGACAAAAAGGACAGAGAGAGGCCAGATTTTATGAAAAATATTGTTGGGCAAACGCCGAGAGGCAAAGACTTTTTTCCAAGGGCTAATGTGATTAAAAAGATATACAGAAGGCTCAATTCCGGATCAAGTCTCTACCTGGCTGCGCCAAGGCGGGTCGGAAAGACAGCAATCATGAGGTATTTGGAAGATCATCCGGAGGGGAATTATGAAAGCAAGTGGCAGTGAAGATGCGGAACAATTTTTACAATTCAACCGCACAGTCAGGCATCAGGCAAATGAAAATATCCGGTTTGTTTTTACAGGTTCCATCGGGTTACATACGATAGCTGAAAAGTTAAAAGCCACTGTGCAAATCAATGATTTGAACACCATTGAAATTCCGCCGTTAAACCGTGAGGAAGCGAATGAATTTACAAAACAACTGCTTGATTCTGCTGAAATCTCTTATAAAGAAGATGCGATTACATCTCTTCTGAATAAAATCGAATGGTTTGTTCCGTTCCATATCCAATTGGTTGTGCAGGAACTGATTGATATTTATGAGGACACAAATGAGACGGTCAACAAATCCATTGTGGAGAACGCTTTTGACAAAATTTTCGATATGCGTTACAAAATTTATTTTGAACATTATTACAGCCGATTAGAGACAACATTTGATGGAAATGAATATCCTTTTGCATTGGATGTTTTGCAGGAACTCTCCCAGAAAGATGACCTGAATATGGCATCTGTCAGGGAAATGGCTGAAAAACATGAGCTTGCAAATTATCGGATGGTCTTGGAGACTCTGGAATTTGACGGCTATATTTTCAGGTTAGAAAATGATGAAACCTTTTATCATTTTACTTCACCTGTTCTGCGGCTCTGGTGGAGAAAGTATGTGTGTTGAAATCTGAACCCGGCAATAAATTGCCGGGCTTATTTTTCAGTCGTCCATGGGGACAAGATTCAGATCGCTCCTAGGGAGCTAAATTTTCTTTTTTCCATTCATTGGCTATATAAACAGATCATCCCTACGGAATTACTTTTCAACCATGCATTATAAGAAAATATGAACCATGAAAACATTTGTTGCAAATCTTTATAACCCCCACGAACTGACCAAAGAAGAACTGATTGAAAATTTTGTGGTCAGGCACAGGGTGTTTGGAAAGTTGTTCAAAGAAATCAAATCATCAGATATGACCCATCCTGAACAGCATTATCTGATTGTGGGACAGCGCGGAATGGGTAAGACTACACTGCTGCTTCGGCTGTGTTATGAAATTGAAAATGATGCTGAGTTGAATACATGGCTGATTCCGGTGGTCTTAAAAGAAGAGGCGCATTATGGTATCGGACAATTATCTCAGTTGTGGGAAACAGTTGCGCGAGAAATGGAAAACAGGGATAAGTCATTTTCAGGGTTATCAGCACAAATGGAGGATAAGTATAATGAAAACACCGATTATGAACGCATCTGTTTTGATATGCTGGAAAATGCCCTTGAAACCGAATCCAAAAAGATAATTCTCTTTATTGACAACATGGGGGAGATGTTCAAAAATTTCAGTGATATGGAATGCCGTCGCCTGCGGGAGATTCTGATGAACTGCCCATATCTGCGAATCATCGGTGCATCTGCAATGGTATTGGAAG
>JAUCGI010000010.1:34721-65937 GCA_030378035.1 Desulfobacterales bacterium HSG2 | reverse complement strand
TCACAGGCACCCCCGCATCCACCCGCAGCTGTGGGAAACACGCAAAAATAGTCCCATTCATACAATATTGCGCGGGAAGCAAAAGGGGTTTCTAGTGATGAAACCAAAACCCGCACTGACAAAAGAAATGAAGACTGAAAACCACGTCCGCCTGACCCGGAATCCACAGCGGATTGAAGACTGAAAACCACGTCCGCCTGTAATTCCGGGCAAGCCCACGTCCACCTGTCATTCCGGGCAAGACTGAAAAAATGGGACATTTTTTCAGTCTTGACCCGGAATCCACAGCGGATTGAAGACGGAAGACCACGTCCGCCTGTCCCGGAATCCACAGCGGATTGAAGACGGAAAACCACGTCCGCCTGTAATTCCGGGCAAGCCCACGTCCACCTGTCATTCCGGGCAGCACTGAAAAAATGGGACATTTTTTCAGTGCTGACCCGGAATCCACAGTGGACTGAAAATGGAAAGGATAAAAATGATGACCACCGAAAAAATAGAAAAGGCTGCTGTTCTGGTTGTTGATGATGAATCTGTGAATTTGCAGGTTCTTTTTGACTATCTGAGAGAAGCGGGCCTCAGGGTCCTAGTTGCGGAGAAGGGTGAAGAGGCCCTGAGTTGTGTTAAACTCACATTGCCCGATATTATTCTTCTGGATATAATGATGTCTGATATGGACGGTTTTGAAACCTGCCGTCTTTTCAAGGAGAACAAGGTCACAAAGGATATTCCGATAATTTTTATGACCGCGCTCTCCGATACGGTTAATAAGATCAGAGGATTTGAACTGGGCGCGGTTGATTATGTGACCAAGCCGTTCCACCAGGAAGAGGTCCTGGCCCGCATTAAAACGCATCTGACCATTCAGCGCCAGAAAAAGGAGCTTAAAGAGGCTGCGCATAAAATCAGAACCCTGAGCGGCCTTCTGCCCATCTGCGCCAATTGTAAAAAAATACGCGATGACAATGGCTACTGGGAGCAGATCGAAGTTTACATCAGGGATCACTCCGATGCTAATTTCAGCCACAGTATTTGTCCCGAGTGCATCAAAAAACTTTACCCGGAATACTATGAGGAACTAAACAAATAGAGTGAGTTATGCTTAAATCAATCAAATCCAGAATGCTGTTTCTCATAGTCGCACTGATGACTGTGACGATGCTTGCTGTCGTGTTTACCACAAAACAGAATTTCGAGATGGAGATGGAAGACCTCTATGAAAAACTGCTCCGGGATGCGCTTCAGTCGGCAATGTATATGGTCGAACATGAATATGATCACTTGATATCACACGAGTCGGAGAGCGTTCTGAGGCATCGTGAACGGATGAAACATGTCAGTTCAAGTGTTTTATCGGTGATCAATGGAAATTGTGAACTCCGCACCTCCGGAATATTGTCCGAAGATGAAGCAAAAAGAAGGAGTCTGAACTGGATTAGTCGTTTTCGCTATGGCGCGGACCAGTATTTTTTTGTGTGCGATACCGCTTTAATCGGATTGTCACATCCGCTAAAAGATATGATCGGGAAAAAATGGACCGGATTCGAAGATATTAGACAGAAAGACGCTTTGCCCCTTATGCGGGAAATCCTTCAGGGGAAAAATGGCGCGTATGCCGTGTTCCAATGGCCCGGTCTTTCTGACCGGACCCAGGTAAGGCAGATGGGGTATTTCACTTATTATCCCGAATGGGAATGGATTATCGGCACAAGCATCCGAACAGACGATATCCGAAAAGATTCCTGCACGGATATGGGTCACGTTGTTAAGACGCTTGAAGATATCTTTAGCGTTAACTTCTCTGAAAGCGTCCCTGTCTTTATATTTGACGGAAACGGGAAGCTAATTGTCTGTCCGAAAACCGCCGGGAAAAAACTTCTGGATACCCCTCTTGATGAAGCCATTGTCAGGAGATTGAAGGCAGGTGCCCGGAATCCCGGAAAACCGGTTGAACATCCATGCTTTTTTTCGGAAAAATCTGAACATACACATCCATGCTTCTCTTATGTGGATTATTTCAAAGCTGCGGATTGGTATGTGGCTGTTTCAGCATCTGATCAGGCAATATCTGATCCGGTAAGAAATCTCATAACAAGACAGACATATACCATCATGGCAATTTTACTGGCAGGGATTGCCATTACAATTCTTTTAAGCAGAAAAATGGAAAAACCGCTTTTGAATCTGGCTCGTTATGCAAAGGATATCCCCGGGAAAGATTTTGCCACCGAAGATTTTCAACCACTGCCCAACTGTTGTGATAATGCCGCCCAGGAGATCAGAGATTTATTTGATGCCTTCTTATGCATGGAAAACCGGCTGCGAGAAAATATCAGAGCCCTCTCATGGGAATCAGACATCAATTCTGTTTTTGCCGAGTTGTCCGAGGCGCTGATTCAGGCGAGGCCGCTTGATGATATTTCATATCTCGTACTGGAACATGCAAAGCGCGTCACAGGGAGTGCGTACGGATATGTCGGATATATTGATCCGCACACCGGAAATCTTATTGCTCCCACACTGACCAAGGATATCTGGAACGAGTGCGGGATTCCGGACAAAGATATCGTGTTTGAAAAATTCACCGGACTGTGGGGCTGGGTGGTAAAAAACCGAAAGCCTCTCCTGGCGAATTCATCATCAGACGATCCCGGATCATCGGGAATTCCGGAAGGTCATGTACCGATTCATCGTTTTCTGTCTGTCCCGGCGCTGATCGGGGATGGGGTTGTCGGGCAGATATCCCTGGCCAATCCGGAACGTGACTTTACCGACCGGGATATGAGGCTGGCAGAGCGTCTGGCAACAGTTTATGCCCTTGCAATCCGACGCGGGAACATGGAAGAAGCCCTCAGAGAAGCCCATGACGGACTGGAAGAGCGGGTGAAAGAGCGTACTGTGGAACTGGGCAGGACAAATGAGCAGTTGAAGCGGGAAATAGAGATTCGCAGGAACGCCGAGAAGTCGCTACGAGAAAGCGAGGCGCTTTATCGGACGCTTATTGAAACCATTCCGTACGGAATTACGGAATTAGATACTTCCGGAGTCATCATCTTTGCGAATTCATCATACCATAAACTTCTCGGTTACGATGAGGGTGAACTCATAGGGAAATCGATCCTGGAGGTGATCCCACCTGATTCCGAGCGAGAAACCATGAAAAATTACATCAGGACCCTGGTGAAAGAACAGCCCGAACCGGCTCCCTGGATCGGAAAGGACCTGACAAAAGAGAAAAAAGTTATAGAAGTGCAGGTTGACTGGAATTACAAACGGGATGAACAGGGTCGGGTAACCGGATTCGTCTCCGCTGTTACGGATATTACCGAACGGGAACGGGCAAAAAGACTGATGCGTATCCAGCGAAACCTCGGAATCGCTCTCAGTTGCTCAAGCGGTTTGACAGACGCATTGAACTGGATAATGGATGCCGTCTTGCAGGTCGATGGGATGGATTGCGTCGGTATCTATCTTGTTGACAGCATTACCGGGGGATTAGACCTGATAACGCACATCGGCTTATCTCCCGATTTTGTGAAAAGCGTTTTCCATTATGATGCGGATTCACCCAATACCCGCCTGATTATGGAAGGAAAAAGCATTTACAGAGGCTATCCTGAGACGGTTCTGTCCGAACAGGAAGATTTGCAATATGAAAACCTGCGCTGTCTGGCAATCGTTCCGGTTCAATATAGGGGGAAAGTCGTCGCCAGCCTTAACCTTGCCTCCCATACATGCAAAGAAGTTCTGACGGGCACCCGCAATGCCATAGAGACCATTGCCTCCCAGATCGGCCCGGTTATCGCCCGGGTAAAGACAGAGGATGCGCTCAGGGAGAGCGAGGAGAAGTTCCGAAGGCAGTTCAGAGGCATACCGATACCCACCTTTGTGTGGCGAAGGCAAAACGACGATTTCGTGCTGGCCGATTACAATGAAGCGGCTGAATCCATGACTCACGGAAAGATTCAGAACGCGTTGGGAGTCAAGGCAACAGACTGGTGTTCCCGGGATAATCCGGATGTCCTTCTGGATATGGATGCCTGTTTCCGGGAAAAGAAGACTGTCCGAAAGCAGCATTATTACACTTTACGCACCACCGGCGAACGAAAATTTCTTTCCGCCTGTTATGTTTTCATCCCTCCGGATACGGTCATGGCCCACGCCATTGACCTGACTGCTCTTAAAGAGATGGAAGTGGATCTCAGGCAGGCCCTTTCCGAACTCCGGGCGATTTTCGACACAACGCCGGGTCTGACGATTGTTGTGGATACCGAACATAATATATTAAACATGAACAACAGATACCTCGATGAATTCAGATTGTCAGAAAATGAAAATTTTATCGGCCGCAAATGCTATGAGATATTTGAAAGAACTTCCATCTGCCCGACATGTATAATTGCCCGTGTTTTCGAGAGCGGTCATCCGAAAACCCGGTTCTCAACCCCTGATGAAGAAGAGATCACAGGAAAGGCATGGAAATTTTATGCCGCGCCGCTCAAAGATGATTCCGGGAAAATAACAGGGGCAGTTGAAATCATAATGGATACCACCGATCTCAAAGAAATGTCAGAGGAACTCATAAAAACCAAAGAAGCCGCGGAATCCGCAAACAGAGCCAAAAGCGAATTTCTTGCCAATATGAGCCATGAACTTCGCACGCCCCTCAACGGTATTCTCGGATATGCCCAGATTCTCAGACGGGATGGCAGCCTCACCGAAAATCATAAAAGACAGATCGGAATCATGCACAGCAGCGGTGAGCATCTGCTCCAGTTAATCAATGATGTTCTGGACCTGGCCAAAATCGAAGCCCGGAAGGTGGAACTGAATCCGGTCCGTTTTCATTTTCCGTCATTTCTGAAAACAATTGTTAACATGATCCGAATTCAGGCACATCAGCGAGGTATCGCTTTTGAATACAAACCCTCTCCTGATCTGCCCGCCGGCGTCAACATGGATGATAAGCGACTGCGACAGATTCTCCTGAACCTGCTCGGTAACGCCCTTAAATTTACCGAACAAGGGAAAGTTGTTTTTAGTTGTCAGTTGACGGTTGACAGTTGTCAGTTGACGGTTGACGGTGGGCAGTTGACGGTTGACAGTTGCCAGTTGACGGTTGACGGTGGACAGTTGACGGTTGACAGTTGCCAGTTGACGGTTGACGGTGATCATTTGCCGGTTGACGGTGATCATTTGCCGGTTGACGGTGATTCGTCGTCAGTCGAAACGGACAGCCAACCGTCAACCGTCAACCGTCAACCGTCAACCGTCAACCGTCAACTGCCCACCGCCAACCGCCAACCGCCAACCGCCAACCGCCAACCGTCAACCGTCAACCGTCAACTGACAATCCGTTTTCAGGTGGAAGACACGGGTATCGGCATTCCAGATGAAAACCTGGAAGAAATCTTTTTGCCCTTTCATCAGTTGGGCGACAGGCGGATTCAGACGGAAGGAACTGGTCAGGGGCTTGCAATCAGTCAGAGATTAGTCAGTATGATGGGCAGTGAGCTGCATGTGAAGAGTGTTAAGGGGCAGGGGAGCACGTTCTGGTTCAGTCTTGATATGCCTGAATCCGCATGGGATGCGGAGACGATTGAAAAACAGAATATGATCGGTTATAAAGGTGAAAGGCGCAGGATTTTAATAACGGATGATGTGAAGATGAACCGCATGGTTATGGAGAACCTGCTTTCACCTTTGGGTTTTGAAGTCCTTGAGGCCGTTGACGGTCCTGATGCCTTAAACAAAGCAGCGGATTTTCAGCCGGATCTGATTCTGATGGATCTGGTGATGCCCAAAATGGATGGTTTTGAAACGGCAAGGCAGATTCGGGAGATTCCCGGACTCAGTGAAGTGGTTGTGATCGCAGTTTCTGCAAGAACATCCAAAGGGATACGGGAAAAGTGCCTGGCAGCCGGATGTGACGATTATGTTGCCAAACCGGTTTATCTGGATGAACTTTTGGAAATGATAAAAACTTTTCTGGAATTGGACTGGATTTATGAAGAAGAATGTGATAAGTCAGAGACTGAAACCGAACCGATGGTCCCGCCGCCAAAAGAGGATATCGCCGGCCTCCTCAAATCGGCCATGATCGGTGACGCCGAGGCTATCATGGAACAGGCAGACGCGATTGGAGCATCTGATCCGAAATATGCCCCGTTTGCAAAAAAAGTCCGGCAAATGGCAAAAGAGCTTCGGATAATGAAAATTAAAAAGTTTCTTTCAAGTCTTGAAAGTTGAAACTTACTGACGCCCGACGCTATCTCCGGGTGCTGAATCAGGCGGGCAGGGCGATTCGGATACCGGATGAAAGCATTTACGCAGAGGAAAAGCGTATAAAGGATATGTGCCGATCTGACGATCCTCACATCATTGCGCTTGCCCGGGTGAGCGGCGTGCGGACACTGTGTTCGCACGACAAGACGCTTCATAAAGATTTTAAGAACAGAGAGCTGATCTCCGATCCGCGGGGGTCTGTATATCAGAACCCGGAACACATGGCGCTTCTTCGACATACGCGGTCATGTCCGAGAAATTGAATATCTTTAATTTCCAATCAACATGGAGGTGTAATTCACGGCTGTCTGTTAAACTGATTTTCAACAAGCTGAGACTGATGAATATCAACAGATTGCAATCCTGTTAAAATTATTCTGATTGTAACGGATTTAGAGGATCCCTGTGAACATGCCGTGCCCTTGAACCTGAACCTGAACCTGAACTTAAACATGAACCTGAACCTGAACCTGAACATTTACGGGCAGGGCGCATTTACAAATTGGGGACATCGCTTGTTCCCCCGAGGGGACGCGGATGAACGCGGACACACGCGGATTTTTTTTGTTGTCAGCGTGTTTCCGCGTTCATCAGCGTCCTGATCAGGGGGGAATTTGAATATCCTCGTGAATACGCCCTACGGGCAGCTTCAGGTATAAGTTCAAGTTCAGGTTCAAGTTCAAGTTCACGGGCTCCCCTAAATCTGTTATGATCAGAAATTAAATTTACCGACAGTCTTGAATTACACCCCGGGAGGTAAAAATGGAAAAACCTGTCATTCTGGTTGCAGATGACGACCCTTTGAATTTGCAGGCTCTTTTTGATTATTTGAGAGGATCAGGCTTCAGAGTCATGATTGCTGAAAGCGGTGAGGAGGCACTGGAACAAGTTAAGCTTTCCCTGCCTGACATTATTCTTATGGATGTGCGCATGCCCGGGCTTGACGGCTTTGAAACCTGCCGGCGTCTCAAGGAGAATGAATCGACAAGTGATATTCCGGTGATTTTTATCACCGCGCTTTCCGACACGCCTGACAAGATCAGAGGATTTGAAATGCACGCGGTGGATTATATCACCAAGCCTTTTCACCAGGAAGAGGTCCTGGCCCGCATTAAAACGCATCTGACCATTCAGCGCCAGAAAAAGGAGCTTGCCGAACTCAATGAAGAACTTGCCCGGGCAAACGCGACAAAAGATAAGTTTTTCTCAATTATTGCCCATGACCTGAAGGGCGCGTTCAATGTTCTGATCTCCGGGGGCAGACTTCTGTCAGAACACATTGATCTTTTTGACAAGGATAAGATAAAAGCATTTGCAGAGGAGATGGTCATCTCCGCACAAAATACATTCAAGCTGTTGCAAAATCTGCTGCAATGGGCCGGGGTTCAGAGGAATACGATAGCGTTCAAACCGATGAAAATCGACTTGCATAATCTTGTGTCGGCCAATGTCGTCTTTTTTCAGAAAAACGCCGAACAGAAAAAGATTCGTGTGTCCCATTCTGTGGAACCCGGGACAAATGTGCAAGCTGATCTGAACATGACAGATACCATTCTTAGGAATCTCATCTCCAACGCGCTCAAGTTTACGCCCGCCAACGGCGAAGTCAGCATATCAGCAGAAAATGAGGGGGAACTCGTCCGAGTTTCCGTTTCCGACACCGGTATCGGCATGAGCGATGAAAATATGTCAAAATTATTCAGAATCGAAGGTTATTTCAAATCAGTCGGAACCGCCGGCGAAAAAGGCACCGGACTGGGACTGATCTTATGCAAGGAATTTGCGGAAAAGAACGGGGGAACTCTCTGGGTTGAAAGTGAGGAGGGGAACGGAACGACTTTTACTTTCAGCCTGCCAAACGGAAGAATGAAGGATGATGGATGAAGGATGAAGGATCAACTATAAAGGATGAAGGAGGCACCGTGGAATTCAAAGATTACCAAAGCGTCCATCAGATGCTCAGAGAGACGGCGGACAGCCATTCCGGGCAGACCGCGTACAGATGGTTCCTGGAAGAGGGAGAGTCTGTGTCGGTCACCTGGAGTGAATTTTATGATCAGGTGAAAAAAGTCTCAAAAAGCCTGATGGCTCTTGATGTGAAAAAGGATGACAAGGTGAACATTCTCAGTTACACCTGTTACCGATGGGTTTTGTGCGACTTGGGAATCACCAGCGCGGCTGCGTGCACGGTGGGGATATATCATTCCAACCTTGCCAAAGATTGCAAGTATGTCATCAGCCATTCTGATTCGGTGATGATCTTTGTCGAGGATGAAAAACAACTGGATAAGATTCTGGATATCAGGGAAGATATGCCTGACGTTCGGAAAGTGGTGCTTTTCAAAGGAACTTGGACAAAGGATGATGACTGGATCATCAGTTTTGAGGAATTTCTCAGTCTGGGAAAGGATGTGTCAGATGAGGATTTTCAGAAACGGACGGACGAGATCAGCCCGGATGATCCCGCGGGCATTGTCTATACATCCGGAACAACAGGGGTGCCGAAAGGGGCTGTCCTGACCCATGACAATGTGACCTTTACATCCCAGTCTATCCGGGAATGCATTGATACCAGGGTGAATGATGAGGTATTTCTCTTTCTTCCCCTGGCCCATGTCTTTGCCAGAGCCTGCGCCTATACCGCCCTGCTGGCAGGTGTCGCGACCACTTTTCCCCGAAGCCTGGACACGCTTGTGGATGATTTCAAAGCGGCCCGTCCGCATTGGTTTGTCAGCGCGCCCCGTATTTTTGAAAAAATATATTCAAAAGTGATGAGCGGCACCGAGGCCAAAGGCGGGATGGCCCTGAAGATTTTCAGATGGGCCTGCCATATCGGGAGTCAGGTCAGCGATTACAAACTGAACAAACAGCCTGTTCCTTTGTGTGTTCGCCTGCAATATCAACTCGCGGATATCCTGATATTCAGCAAAGTGAAAGCGGCTCTGGGCGGGCGGATACGCTGGAGCATCAGCGGGGCCGCGCCCCTGAATCCGGATATCGCCAAATTCTTTCATG
Organism: Desulfobacterales bacterium HSG2; assembly: GCA_030378035.1. Lineage (GTDB taxonomy): Bacteria > Desulfobacterota > Desulfobacteria > Desulfobacterales > 4be13 > JAUCGI01. The sequence continues at coordinate 56,637 of JAUCGI010000010.1, read as the reverse complement.
CGGCAGGTCTCCTGATTCTGGAGGGCATCGGCATGACCGAGAACATGTCCTTCAGCAACGTCAACCGTCCGGATAACTATCGCTTCGGATGGGTCGGCCCTCCGGGCCCGGGCATTGAGCAGAAGACCGCTGAGGATGGCGAAATCCTGTTCCGGGGCCGGAATGTTATGAAGGAATATTACAAGATGCCCCGGGAGACCGAGGAAACCATCTCTCCGGACGGCTGGCTGCATACCGGCGATATCGGCGAAACTGACTCGGAGAACTTTCTCAGGATAACAGGACGTAAAAAGGATATCATCGTCACCGCGGGCGGGAAGAACATCGCACCGACACCCGTTGAAGGCACCATCGTCTCTGCCGCACATATCGGCCAGACGTGCGTGATCGGAGACCGGCGCAAATATCTGAGCGCGCTGGTGTCATTGGACCCGGATACGGTAAGGGATTATGCCCGGGAAAACGGCATCCCCTTCCGAGATATCGATGATCTGGTAAAGAACGAAAATATCATAAAGCTGATCGAATCCGAAGTCGCGGAAAAGAACAAGTCCTTTGCTTCTTATGAGACCATTAAAAAGATTACGCTTGTCCCCGAGTTCACCATTGAAAACGGTATGATGACGCCGACGTTCAAACTGAAAAGGAACGTGATCCGCGAACAGTACAAAGATGAAATTAACGCCATGTATCCTGATGATTGACGTTTTCCACTGTCGGACGGCAATAAACCCCGTCCGGCAATGGGAAACCTCAATCCCTGTCGTTCAATTATGACATGCGCAGGAACGCGCTTCTCCGATGGCAATTTGCTTTGCTGAGGAGCAGCAGTCCCCCTGCTGGGCGCATTTGTGCTCCCGAATCTCCGTGACCAATGCCCGAATTTCCTGAAGGTGCCGGTAGATAATCGTTTTCGCTTCGATCTCCGAAGCCACACACGGAACAAAATGCTCCAGTTCTGTGTTAATCTTGTCCGTCAGATTAATAATTTCTTTAGTTTCAAGCATCTTATTCTCTCCTTTTCCTAATTCCTAATTTCTAATTCCCAATTCCCAATTCATTAATAAGTTGTATAATCTGAACAGATAAAAAGGTCAATGGGGTGGACAGGGTATTCCGAGGGGGGTAAAAGGTGTAGTTCGTAGTTCCGCCTTTAGGCGGTGTGAACTTAAAAGTGTAAACCACTTTTCAGACAAAATGATGTCATTCCGGGCAGAATGGCAGGGGCCGTAAGATCACGCCTTGGTTGGCAGAGCGCGCCTTGGTCAGATCTCAGGCTGGCCTGCCATTCTGACCCGAAATCCATTTTCAGCATTACCAAAGAACACGATGTCATTCCGGACAGAATAGGAGCACGCCCTAGTCAGAGCTCAGTCTGGCCCCTGCCATTCTGACCCGGAATCTATTTTCAGTATTACCAGACAACACAACTTGTCATTCCGGGCAGAATGGCAGGGGCCGTAAGAGCACGCCTTGGTTGGCAGAGCGCGCCTTGGTCAGAGCTCAGTCTGGCCCCTGTCATTCTGACCCGGAATCCATTTTCAGTATTACCAAACAACACGATGTCATTCCGGACAGAATAGGAGCACGCCTTGGTCAGAGATCAGACTGACCCGGAATCCATTTTCAGCCCAATAGCGACCCCAAACCGTCCTGTGGTCCCTTCCCCCCGATAGGAAAAAAACATGTCCGTATTGCACCGGGTACACAATGCATCGGAATATATGTTCTCTTCTGAAACGCCTGCATTGCAAAGCTGTTCCTTGGTGACGGCCCGGAAATCAAAATGATCGGAAGCGTCCTTGTATTTCCAGAGTGATTCCGGAATCTCTGTTTTGTAGTTGATAAATTCCGCGCAGCACTGCCCGAGAGACGGCCCTATGCCCGCAACAATATTGCAGGGATTGCAACTGAAATCCTTTTCCATTACATTTACGGTATGACTGATAATATTCTTCACGCTACCCCGCCACCCGGAGTGGACATTTGCGGCAACACGCCGGACAGGATCATACATGATCACCGCTTGGCAGTCAGCGACCTGTATCACAAGGATGATGTCGGATACGTCTGTAACCATCGCGTCATAAGAATTTCGGGTTTCGGGTTTCGGGTTTCGGATTTGAAAGACTTCTGTTCCGTGAACCTGGTTGACAAAAACGAGGTCCTTTCCGTCCATGCACTGGGAAATAAGGCGGCGGTTCTCTCTGACTCTGCCCTCTTCATCTCCCACGCTGAAACCGACATTCAGGCTTTGGTGCGGCCCTTTGCTGTAACCGCCGGTTCTTGTGAAAACGCCGTGGCGGAGGTCGGAAAATGCTGATAGGTTTGGGAATTGGAAAAATGGGATATTGTTTTTTTGTTTTGAAATCATTGTTTTGTTCCTGTGGACTTAAACTTGAACTTGAACTTAAACTTGAACTTGAACTTGAACTTGAACTTCTGTGTATAGGACAAAAATCTTCGGATGCCTGAAAAACGGCACACTGTCATTCCGGGCGGAAATGCCGGAAATCGGCAGGATTTCCGGCATTTCCGACCCGGAATCCACTTTTTGTCCTGTACTCAGCTTGAACTTATTCAAATGCAAAAATTCCGCCTAGCGGCTCCATTTTTGCACTCCGGAATGATGCAAAAATTCCGCCTAGCGGCTCCATTTTTGCACTCCGGATTGAATTTTTTTTATGATTCGGGACGTTGAAATCTCTGGGACAACCGAGATTCTCTCCACTCTGCCGCCATTGGCTTTGACAAAATCGGCACCGATGATCTTGTCTTCGGGCCAGTCGGCACCTTTGACGAGGACGTCCGGTTTTATGCTTTGTATGAGTTTTAAAGGATCCGGTTCATTGAAAATCGTTACATAATCAACGCACCAGAGGCTCGCGAGAACTTCGGCTCTCTGGGCTTCGCATACGATGGGCCGCTTTTCTCCTTTTATTGTTCTGACCGATTCATCGGAATTGAGGCCCACTATCAAAGCATCCCCTTGGCTCCTCGCCGCTGTCAGATAACGCACATGGCCGACATGGAGGATATCAAAGCATCCGTTGGTGAAAACAATTTGAAATCCGGTTTCTCGGATAACTCGTAGCTTCTCCAAGAGCGATTTTAGTGTTACGACTTTAGATTCTGTATGCATCCGGCATCCTTTCTTCTAAGCAGGGAATGGTCTTTCTGTATTCCTCGAGTTCCTGAAAATCGAGTTCCGCGCAAAAAGTGTCTGGCTGGGGTCCGGTGCCGGCAAGAACATTTCCCAGGGGTGAAACGATCTGGGAATGTCCCCCGAATTTCAGGTCAGATTCATCCCCGCAGCGATTGGCCGCGACCATGAAGAGTTGGTTTTCAATGGCTCTTGCCTGCAAGAGAGCATTCCAATGCCTGACGCGGACAAGGGGCCACTGGGCCGGCACAATGACCACCAGCGCGCCTTTCAGCGCGAGAGACCGGCAAAGCTCGGGAAACCTGAGATCATAGCATATCATCAGCCCCACAGGCCCGACAGATGTTTCGCATACCACATTCCGAGTCCCCGCGGAAAAATAGTTGTTCTCTTCTGTGAGCGAAAAGCGATGAACCTTTCTGTAGGATCCGGCTAAAGAACCGTCTTTGTCAATAACATACAGGGTGTTGAAAATATCTCCGCCCGAAGCTTCGGGCAAAGACCCCGCGATAATTATATTGTTCCCGACAGCGGCCCGGGAGAGTTTCTCCAGAATCGCCGGCGTCTCCCCGGCATGATCCCCTAACCGTTCATTATCAAAGCTGCAGGACCACATCTCCGGAAGAAGCGCCATGTCCGCATTTTTGCTTCCGAGAAATTCTATGCCTTCTGATGCCGTGTCGATGTTTGAGGCAATATCTCCCAGTTTGACGTCAAACTGGATGATGCCTGCTTTTAAGGATTTTCTGTTTTTCATGTTATGGTGTCACCTTGCGCTTTCAGCCCCGGAATTGATTCCGGGGCTTTGCTCCGAGGCTTTTTCCAGAGCTTTCCTATTTGAACACATCCTCCAACTCCCGGTTTTCCAGCACCCTCACGGCCCAGTCCTCCAGTGTCTCCGGCTCGGCTTCCTCCAGTCGCTCACAGGCCCATTCAGGCAGAGGCCCGAAACGGCATTCAAGCTGTTTGCGTAATAAGGATGATCTCCCTTCCTTATGCCCTTCCTTATGCCCTTCCTTATGCCCTTTTTTGAATCCTTTTACATGCCCCTTTGCCTCCGCAGTTTCGATAATATCCCTTTCCACGGGAATAGACATCAGATACCGCTCGTACCGCTTCCGCTCGGGATCCTTCATCTTCAGCACGGACAGCTTCTCACGGGCCTTGTCGATGTTGCGGGACCTGAAACTGTCGGGAACGCTCTCGTTTTTCAGCATGTAGATCCATTCGTCTAGGTCGGATCCTATCTCATCCCTGAACCGCTCCGTGTGGATCAGGTAATATTCCGGAAAAACCTCCTTTTCCACATCCGCCTTCCTGAGGGTGAAACCTCCGTCCGGGCTGTCGAGTCTCTTTCTGATGTTCAGCGGATTTCCGGTGTGCATTCCCGTGACCCGCGTGGAGCCGTAATAAAAATAGTCATCCCCCGTTCCCAGGTTGAAATACAGAATGCTGACAGACACGACCTTGGCAACCTTTCTGTAAGGCTCGCCGAGTTTCATGTTGTCAACAATCACCTTGGACGTGCCGAAAAGCAGACGCTCCATGTAGTCGCTTTCGGTCTCGTTCTGAATCTCTATGATGGTGAACCGGCCCTGGCTGTCTTTGACCATGAGGTCGACACGGTTGAATTTCTGATGCTCGGTCTCCTGCTGGGACTCGCTTTCCAGCAGCTCGACAACCTCGACATCCTCCCGCAGCAGTGCGGACAGGAATCCTTCCAGAACATCGAAATTCGCCTTGTCCCTGAGAATCGTTTTGATGGCCCAGTCAAATCGGATTAGTTTTTTTTCTTCAGGCATGATGATTGCCTCCTTGTATTTCTGTAAAAGTTTTTCGTCCTGTTCCCGCCGGTTTGCCGAATCCGGTTCGGGACAATGATTTTTGCCCTGTCCCCGCCGGATTGCCAAATCCGGCGAGGACCCGTCTTTTTCAAGCTGCTCTGGCCGGATTGCCAAATCCGGCGGAGGACTGGTTCGGATTTGGCAATCCGAACCGAGCGGGACAGGGGTTTTCGCGTTGCTCCCGCCGGATTGCCGAGGCTTTTTCCCGAGCTTTTCTATTTGAACACATCCTCCAACTCCCGGCTTTCCAGCACCCTTACGGCCCAGTCCTCCAGTGTCACAGGATCGGCTTCCTCCAGTCGCTCACAGGCCCATTCAGGCAAAGGCCCGAAACGGCATTCAAGCTGTTTGCGTAATAAGAATGCTCCCCCCTTTTTGAATCCTTTTACATGCCCCTTTGCCTCCGCAGTTTCGATAATATCCCTCTCCACGGGAACAGACATCAGATACCGCTCATACCTCTTCCGCTCGGGATCCTTCATCTTCAGCACGGACAGCTTCTCACGGGCCCTGTCGATGTTGCGGGATTTGAAACTCTCGGGAACGCTCTCGTTTTTCAGCATGTAGACCCACTCGTCCAGGTCGGAGCCTATCTCATCCCTGAACCGCTCCGTGTGGATCAGGTAATATTCCGGAAAAACCTCCTTTTCCACATCCGCCTTCCTGAGGGTGAAACTTCCGTCCGGGCTGTCGAGTCTTTTTCTGATGTTCAGCGGGTTTCCGGTGTGCAGTCCCGTGACCCGGGTGGAGCCGTAATAAACATAGTCGTCCCCCGTTCCCAGGTTGAAATACAGAATGCTGACAGACACGACCTTGGCAACCTTTCTGTAAGGCTCGCCGAGTTTCAGATTGTCAACAATCACCTTGGACGTGCCGAAAAGCAGACGCTCCATGTAGTCGCTTTCGGTCTCACTCTGAATCTCTATGATGGTGAACCGGCCCCGGCTGTCCTTGACCATGAGGTCAACACGGTTGAATTTCTGATGCTCGGTCTCCTGCTGGGACTCGCTTTCCAGCAGTTCGACAACCTCAACATCCTCCCGCAGCAGTGCGGACAGGAATCCTTCCAGAACATCGAAATTCGCCTTGTCCCTGAGGACGGTTTTGATGGCCCAGTCAAACCGGATTAGTTTTTTTTCTTCAAGCATAATTGCCTCCTTGTATTTCTGTAAAAGTTTTTCGTCCTGTTCCCGACGGATTGCCGAATCCGGTTCGGGACAATGATTTTTGCCCTGCCCACGCCGGATTGCCAAATCCGGCGAGGACCCGTTTTTTTCACGCTGCTCGGGCCGGATTGCCAAATCCGGCGGAGGACTGGTTCGGATTTGGCAATCCGAACCGATCAGGACAGGGTTTTCGAGTTGCTCCCGCCGGATTGTCGAGGCTTTTTCCCCGAGCTTTTCTATTTAAACACATCCTCCAACTCCCGATTTTCCATCACCCTCACCGCCCAGTCCTCCAGTGTCACAGGATCGGCTTCCCCCAGTCGCTCACAGGCCCATTCAGGCAGAGGCCCGAAACGGTTTTCAAGCAGCTTGCGTAATAAGGACGCTCTCCCCTCCTTATGCCCCTTTGCTTCCGCAGTTTCGATAATATCCCTCTCCACGGGAACAGACATCAGATATCGCTCATACCGCTTCCGCTCGGGATCCTTCATCTTCAGCACGGACAGCTTCTCACGGGCCCTGTCGATGTTGCGGGATTTGAAACTCTCGGGAACGCTTTCGTTTTTCAGCATGTAAATCCATTCGTCCAGGTCGGATCCTATCTCATCCCTGAACCGCTCCGTGTGGATCAGGTAATATTCCGGAAAAACCTCCTTTTCCACATCCGCCTTCCTGAGAGTGAAACTTCCGTCCGGGCTGTCGAGTCTTTTTCTGATGTTCAGCGGATTTCCGGTGTGCAGTCCCGTGACCCGCGTGGAGCCGTAATAAACATAGTCGTCCCCCGTTCCCAGGTTGAAATACAGAATGCTGACAGACACGACCTTGGCAACCTTTCTGTAAGGCTCGCCGAGTTTCAGATTGTCAACAATCACCTTGGACGTGCCGAAAAGCAGACGCTCCATGTAGTCGCTTTCGGTCTCACTCTGAATCTCTATGATGGTGAACCGGCCCCGGCTGTCCTTGACCATGAGGTCAACACGGTTGAATTTCTGATGCTCGGTCTCCTGCTGGGACTCGCTTTCCAGCAGTTCGACAACCTCGACATCCTCCCGCAGCAGCGCGGAGAGAAATCCTTCCAGAACATCGAAATTCGCCTTGTCCCTGAGGACGGTTTTGATGGCCCAGTCAAACCGGATTAGTTTTTTTTCTTCAAGCATGATGATTGCCTCCTTGTATTTCTGTAAAAGTTTTTCGTCCTGTTCCCGACGGATTGCCGAATCCGGTTCGGGACAATGATTTTTGCCCTGGCCCCGCCGGATTGCCAAATCCGGCGAGGACCCGTTTTTTTCACGCTGCTCTGGCCGGATTGCCAAATCCGGCGGAGGACTGGTTCGGATTTGGCAATCCGAACCGATCAGGACAGGGTTTTCGAGTTGCTCCCGCCGGATTGTCGAGGCTTTTTCCCGAGCTTTTCTATTTGAACACATCCTCCAACTCCCGATTTTCCATCACCCTCACGGCCCAGTCCTCCAGTGTCTCCGGCTCGGCTTCCTCCAGTCGCTCACAGGCCCATTCAGGCAGAGGCCCGAAACGGTTTTCAAGCAGCTTGTGTAATAAGGATGCTCTCCCTTCCTTATGCCCTTCCTTATGCCCTTTTTTAAATCCTTTCACATGCCCCTTTGCCTCCGCAGTTTCGATGATATCCCTCTCCACGGGAATAGACATCAGATATCGCTCATACCGCTTCCGCTCGGGATCCTTCATCTTCAGCACGGACAGCTTCTCACGGGCCTTGTCGATGTTGCGGGAACTGAAACTGTCGGGAATGTTTTCATTTTTCAGCATGTAAATCCACTCGTCCAGGTCGGAGCCTATCTCATCCCCGAACCGCTCCGTGTGGATCAGGTAATATTCCGGAAAAACCTCTTTTTCCACATCCCCCTTCCTGAGGGTGAAACCTCCGTCCGGGCTGTCGATTCTTTTTCTGATGTTCAGCGGGTTTCCGGTGTGCAGTCCCGTGGTCCGGGTGGATCCGTAATAAACATAGTCGTCTCCCGGTCCCGTGTTGAAATAGAGAATGCTGACAGACACGACCTTGGCAACCTTTCTGTAAGGCTCGCCGAATTTCAGATTGTCAACAATCACCTTGGATGTGCCGAAAAGCAGACGCTCCATGTAATCGCTTTCGGTTACATTCTGAATTTCTACGATGGTGAACCGGCCGCTGCCGTCTCTGACCATGAGGTCAACATGGCTGAATTTCTGATGCTCGGTCTCCTGCTGGGACTCGCTTTCCAGCAGTTCGACAACCTCGACATCCTCCCGCAGCAGTGCGGAGAGAAATCCTTCCAGAACATCGAAATTCGCCTTGTCCCTGAGAATCGTTTTGATGGCCCAGTCAAATCGGATCAGTCTTTTTTCTTCAAGCATAATTGCCTCCTTATATTTCTGTAAAAGTTTTTACCATACTTCTGACAGACACCGTAAAAAATTCAGCCATATCAGACGGAGCGATATCTTTCCTCAGCGCAAGCTTTTCAATGCCTCCGGGAATCTGCAACAGTCTGGATTGAAGGATATGGCGAATTCCGCTGATCTCGCATTTATCTTCAGCCGCGTCGATCATCTCATGCAAAGCATCTGTATCATCATCTTTCATAGCACAATATATATCCACATAATCTTTGATGTCAATCCTGTCTGCAATGGCGCACAGTTTGTTCACCACGATGTCTTTGAAACTGTCAATCCGCAATGAGCCGATACGGTTTGTATTTTCAATATTTTTCAGGGGATAATAGGTGAATTCTGTTTTCAGCACACTGTTATCTCTCAGTTTGAGCGTAAAAATATTTCTGTCATATTTCTTTGCAAAATGAATTTTATCTGTAAACCCGAGTTGCTTTAAAAAGTCTTTAACCATATAATAAGGTATCTTTTCAGACGAGAAAAAATCAAGATCATCCGATAAACGATGCTCAAGATAAAACGCGCTGAGTGCGGTTCCGCCTGAAAGTCTGAATACTTCGCTTAAATCCGAAGCCGCAAAGAGACGGAGAAAAGTCTGCTGGTTCGGGGTAAGAATTCGGTTCGGTTCTATCTTTCGGATCGGTTTTTTTCTCATAATTTCGGGGTGCAAGGTTCTCTTGTTATATCTGCGTTCAACCATAGTGCTTTCACATAAAAAAATGGTCGGACTGGCGGATTGCTCCGGAAGGTCTGAAAAAATCCCCTTCTTATGTGGGATTCCTGTAGTTTTGCTCTTCCGCATTTCATGATAGATATCGATGAGTCTGTGCTTCCCGTCTTCCATAGCCAGACTGTCTCTGTATTTGTGGAGGAGTCTTACTGTGTTTCTGTCTGTTCCGTAAGCAGGGAAGAAATCGGCGATTCTCTGGAGACGCCACAGGATATCGTCCGGGGCTTTTTTGTAGTCCCATAGCAATTCTTTGGGTATGGTAATTTTTTCGCACATAATCTTAATCTCGATCTTGCTCTCGATCTTGCTCTTGCTCTTTATCTTGCTCTTGCTCTTGCTCTTGCTCTTTATCTTGCTCTTTATCTTGCTCTTGCTCTTTATCTTGCTCTTTATCTTGCTCTTGCTCTTTATCTTGCTCTTTATCTTGCTCTTGCTCTTGCTCTTTATCTTGCTCTTTATCTTGCTCTTTATCTTAATCTTGAATTGAATGGATGCTAGCAATAGTAAGAGCAAAAGCAAGAGCAAGAACAAGATAAAGAGCAAGAGGAAAGCAAGATAAAGAGCAAAAGCAAGAACAAGAACAAGATAAAGAGCAAGAGGAAAGCAAGATAAAGAGCAAAAGCAAGAGAAAGATAAAGAGCAAGAGCAAGAGCAAGATAAAGAGCAAGAGCAAGATAAAGAGCGAGAGTAAGAGTAAGACAGTTACATTCTCCGGGCGAGGGTGATGATGTCAACATATTCTGCACCGTTTTTTAACAGCTCTTTCACGCATTCGTCCGCGGTGGTCCCTGTGGTGAAAACGTCATCTACAAGGAGTATCCTTTTCCCTCTGATTTTATGGGCGTTTTTGACGCTGAAAGCGCCGGCGAGGTTCTTTTTCCGATCTTTGCCTTTCAATGTGGCTTGGGGTTTTGTCTTTTTCGTTTTGAAAATCACATTCCGCTCAATCCGCATAACAGACAAGTCAATGTCCAGTTTTTCAGCAATACGGGGCCAATGCCGGATCAAATGATACGCCTGATTGAAACCCCGTTCCCTGAACCGCTTGATATGAAGCGGAACCGGCATGACCAGATCAATGTCGTTTTTATTCCAATGCCGGATGAACACAGAGAAAAGAAGCTTTTCAAAGGGCCGGGCCAACTGGATTTTCTCATCATACTTGTAGCTGTGAATTGCCTTCTTAAACGTCTGGTCATTGTAAATGCCTAATGCACGGGCCATTCTGAATCGCCCCGGGGTCATTGAACAGTTGCTGCAAACCCGGTCTTCTCCGTCACGGGATCTGAACATGATGCCGCATTTGGAGCATATCGGGGATTCGACAGGCGAGAACCCCGGCAGGCATGTCGGGCACAGGAAAGGTGCCATAAGTCTCTGGTAAGTGATATCCTGAAGATCCTCCCAAAGCATATCCTCCCTCTGAGGCGGCGAAAAGAATTCTCCGCACACCAGGCACTTTGTCGGAAAAACAGCCTCGACCAGGGCATAAGCGATTCTGTCCCATATTTTTCTGAAATCAATCATGTTTACGGTTTACGGTTTGGCGGTTTACGGTTTACGGTTTACGGTTGGCGGTTTACGGTTTACGGTTTACGGTTGGCGGTTTACGGTTACGGCCAACTGTCAATCGTCAACCGTCAACTGTCAACTGTCAACTGTCAACCGTCAACCGTCAACCGTCAACTGTCAACCGTCAACTGTCAACCGTCAACTGACCACTGACTTTTTCGGCAAACTCCGAGCATTTCACTTCTTTGGCCCCTTCGATCTGCCGGGCGAGGTCATAGGTGACGCTTCCGGCTTTTATGGCGGCGGCGATGGCGTCTCTGATGAGGGTTGCGGCTTCTTTCCATCCCATGTAATCGAGCATCATTGCGCCGGAGAGGATCAGGGAGCTCGGGTTGACTTTATCCAAATCCGCGTATTTCGGCGCGGTCCCGTGGGTGGCTTCAAAGACCGCGCACTCGTCCCCGATATTTGCCCCGGGTGCCATGCCGAGACCGCCGACTTGGGCGGCAAGCGCGTCTGAGATGTAGTCGCCGTTCAGGTTGGGTGTCGCGATCACATGGTATTCCTCGGGTCGGAGAAGCACCTGCTGAAAGAGCATATCCGCAATCCGGTCTTTAATGACGATTTTTCCCGGGGGCTGAACCCCGTTATATGTGTCGAAAAGTTCCTTTTCCGTGATGGTCTTGTCTCCGAATTTTTCTTTGGCGACCTCGTAACCCCATCTGCTGAACGCGCCCTCGGTAAACTTCATGATATTGCCCTTGTGCATCAGTGTCACACTGGGCAGGCCCTGCTCGACAGCATACAGAATGGCGCTGGCCACAAGCCGCTTGGTATTCTTTGCGCTGATGGGCTTGATGCCGATACCGGAATCTGTTCCCACATCGGCGCCCATTTTTTCTTTCAGAAAGGAGATAATCCGTGTTGCCTCGCTGGTTCCGGATTCCCATTCAATCCCCGCATACAAATCTTCTGTGTTTTCCCGAAAGACCACCATATCGACCTTTTCAGGATGTTTCATCGGGTTGGGAACCGGATCAATATATTTGACAGGCCGGACACACGCATAAAGATCGAGCTTCTGGCGGATGGCGACATTCAGGCTCCGGAACCCGCCGCCCACGGGAGTTGTGAGCGGTCCTTTTATGGCAATGACATGCTCTTTTATGGTATCAAGTGTTTTGTCAGGAAGCCATTCGCCTGTTTTCTCATGACCCTTTTCACCCGCTGACACCGGAAGCCAGGATATCTTCCGTTTTCCTGTGTAAGCGGCCTGGACCGCGCTGTCCATGACCATCTTCGCGGCCCGCCAGATGTCCGGGCCGATGCCGTCCCCTTCGATAAAAGGGATAATGGGAAAATCAGGTACGTTTAATGTTCCATCCGCATTTTTTGTAATTTTTGTCTCTTTTTCCATCATTGAAATAATTATCCTTCCATCTTAAAGTAGCTGTCCATAAGATTTTTATATCCCACACAAAGGCACAAAGGCACAAAGATAAGGCACAAAGATAAGGCACAAAGGTGAGCACAGAAAAATTTATGGCCAGGTACTTGTGCAACTTTTTCAAACCGCGGAGAACACGGAGGACTCACAGAGTCTCAGCGAAACTCCGCTCCTGTCTCCGCGTCCTCTGTGTTTAAAAGTTGCACATAGCGTATTATTGGATTTGACTTTTCCGGTGTTCTGTTTTACATTTTTTAGTAACAAATTTCAGATAACCGCGTTTCAGATCAAAATGATAATATATTAATAATGGATTTAAAAAGTCAAGCGGTTAATTATTCCCTGACTTGAATATATAACAAACCTGCTTCCGGAGTGTAAAAGCATTTCATTTGTCAGTTGATACTTTTGAGAGAACAGCGGGACGCGGATAAACGCGGATAAACGCGGATGAGTTCATTTTTCAAAAAAATGTGGGCGTCTTTCATAAAAACTGAAAAATGGTTTACACTTTTTCTGACAGCGGGACAGTTTTGCAGAGTGTTCGGAACGATTTGGAAAATCGTTTTACAGGGAGGGAACTGTTCCGAACGATTTGGAAAATCGTTTTACAGGGTTCCGAACGATTTGGAAAATCGTTTTACAGGGAGGGAACTGTTCCGAGCGATTTGGAAAATCGTTTTACAGGGTTCCAAACGATTTGGAAAATCGTTTTACAGGGGAACTGTTCGGAACGATTTGGAAAATCGTTTTACAGGGAGGGAACTGTTCCGAACGATTTGGAAAATCGTTTTACAGGGGGGAACTGTTCCGAACGATTTGGAAAATCGTCTTACAGGGTTCCAAACGATTTGGAAAATCGTTTTACAGGGAGGGAACTGTTCCGAACGATTTGGAAAATCGTTTTACAGGGTTCCAAACGATTTGGAAAATCGTTTTACAGGGGAACTGTTCCGAACGATTTGGAAAATCGTTTTACAGGGAGGGAACTGTTCCGAACGATTTGGAAAATCGTTTTACAGGGAGGGAACTGTTCCGAACGATTTGGAAAATCGTTTTACAGGGTTCCAAACGATTTGGAAAATCGTTTTACAGGGGAACTGTTCCGAACGATTTGGAAATCGTTTTACAGGGAGGGAACTGTTCCGAACGATTTGGAAAATCGTTTTACAGGGTTCCAAACGATTTGGAAAATCGTTTTACAGGGGAACTGTTCCGAACGATTTGGAAAATCGTTTTACAGGGAGGGAACTGTTCCGAACGATTTGGAAAATCGTTTTACAGGGAGGGAACTGTTCCGATTTGGAAAATCGTTTTACAGGGAGGGAACTGTTCCGAACGATTTGGAAAATCGTTCTACAGTAGTTGGTAGCCCAAAAATTTATTGATTATAATGAAAATATTAATTGCAAAAACTGCGGGTTTCTGCATGGGGGTACGCAGGGCTGTTGAAATGGTCCTGGACGCGCCCGGTAAGCATGAAACCCCTATCTTTACTTACGGCCCTCTGATACATAATCCGCAGGTTCTGAATCTTTTGGAAGAAAAAGGGATATCGGTTATCAATGACATCCCTTCCAAGGCGGAAGGGGGCACGGTTCTGATCCGGGCCCACGGTGTTCCGCCTCAGGCAAAAGACAGGCTCAGGGCGGCCGGTTTTACAGTTATCGACGCCACATGTCCCCGTGTGATCAAGGTCCAGACGATCATCGGAAAACATGCGGGTCAGGGCTATGAAGTCATCATCATCGGAGACAGGGATCACCCTGAGGTGATCGGCCTGCTGGGTTATGCAGGGGAGAAAGGGCATGTGGCCGGCAATATGAATGATCTTGACGCGCTTCCGGCTTTTGAGAAAGCAATCATTGTCGCCCAGACCACCCAGAACATCCTTTTTTTTGAATCGGTGAAAGAGCGGGTCATCCGAAAATTCCCCCATTACAAAATTTTTGACACGATATGTGATTCCACCGGAAAACGACAGGCCGAGGTGAAATGCCTGGCAGATTCGGTGGATGCCCTGATTGTTGTGGGCGGTCGTAACAGCGGAAACACCCAGCGACTTGTCGAGATTGCGGAGCAGACCGGAAAACCCGCGTATCATGTTGAAACGGAAACGGAACTGGATCTGAAATCCCTTGCATCCGCCCAGTGTGTCGGGATAACCGCGGGGGCTTCCACTCCGAACTGGATCATTAAAAGGATTTGCAGAACACTTGAGATGTTACCTTTTAACAAGCACCGGGGGTGGCTTTTCAGCATCCAGCGAACCCTTCTCCTGACAAATATTTATGTGTCTCTCGGGGCCGGATGTCTGTGTTACACATGCAGCAAACTTCTGGGTATTCCGAATTACTACTCTTATGTGTTCATATCCATGCTGTATGTTCAGTCCATGCATATTTTCAACAATCTGACCGGAACAGAGGCAGATCATTATAATGATCCTGACAGGGCCCTTTTTTATAATACACACAAAGTCTTTCTCGCGGTCCTTGGTTTCATTGCTGGCGCGGCGGGTCTGATAAAAGCTTATACCATGGGACTGTTTCCTTTTATGATTCTTCTTGTTATGAGCGCCATGGGGCTTTCATACAATTTGCGGCTGATACCGGAGCGTTTCAGCAGTAATTTCCGGCGAATAAGAGATATTCCGGGAGCAAAGACCCTCCTGATAACAATGGCATGGGGAATTGTCACCGCGATATTTCCGCCTTTGTCGGTATGGGGCAGGTTTGATCCGAGTATTGTCCTGGTGTTTATATGGTCCGCGGGAATGGTCTTTGTCAGAACCGCGCTTTTTGACATTCTTGACATGCAGGGCGATCAGATCGTGGGTAAGGATACCATCCCCATACTGATGGGAGAAAAGCGGACCATGCGCTTTTTAAAATCCATACTCGCGGGAATTATCGTTACCTTATTTTTATCAGGCGCGTTTCATCTTATTTCAAGCCTCGCGTTTGCTATTGCAATCTGTCCCCTTTTCCTGTATATTGTTCTTTTGGTATATGAGCGAGGGTATATGTTACCGGGGATTCAACTCGAATTTCTGGTTGAAACCCATTTTGTTCTGACAGGTGTTATTACGTTGGTCAGTTGTCAGTAGTCGGTTTACGGTTGACGGTTGACGGTTTACGGTTTACGGTTTACGGTTTACGGTTTACGGTTGACGGTTGACGGTTGGCGGCGGTTGACGGTTGACGGTTGACGGTTGACGGTGGTCAGTGGTCTCTGTAAATCCTAACAACTGGCAACCGTAAACCGAAAACCGTAAACCGTAAACCGTAAACCGTAAACCGCAAAACCGTCAACCGTCAACCGTCAACCGTCAACCGTCAACCGTCAACCGTCAACCGTCAACCGTCAACCGTAAACCGTAAACCGTCAAATAATATGGAACCCATAATCATACCTATTGAAGATGTTCTTGACCTTCATACATTCAGACCGAAAGAGATACCCGATCTTTTGGTGGATTACTTTTCTGCATGTATTGAATCAGATATATTCCTTGTGCGGGTTATCCACGGGAAGGGAAAGGGCGTACTG
This sequence comes from Desulfobacterales bacterium HSG2, assembly GCA_030378035.1. GTDB lineage: Bacteria > Desulfobacterota > Desulfobacteria > Desulfobacterales > 4be13 > JAUCGI01. The sequence goes on along the minus strand of JAUCGI010000010.1, from coordinate 40,814 downwards.
AAAAAACGGGTTCACAGTCTTCTGAAAAAGAACTCGCTGGTGAAGTCTTTTAAAAACGCGCCTCCGGAGGCCGGTGGCTGGGGGGCGACGCTGGTGGAACTCAGGCGGAAATAGTGAAAATCCGTTTTTTCCCAAAAGCAGGATATTGCCACCTCAAAATACACTCTCCGACCCATTGACTTTCTTCCTCGTTTTTTATAATTGAGTGCTTTCGGAAGGCACACCTAATCCTTTACATGAAATACATTTTCATCACCGGGGTGGAAAAAAATTTCTGATTATAACGGATTTAGGGGAGGCTATGAAACCACGAAGGACGCGAACGGACACGAATCAGTCGGCAACATGACGACCGGGGGGACCTGAAAGGTCCTGAAACCGCGAATGACACGAATGAACGCGAATCACACGGTTCTGTGTCCGTTCGCGTTCATTCGCGTTCATTCGCGGTTTGAAGCCTCCCCGAAAAGCGTTATAATCAGAAAATTTTTTCATGGAAGTTCTGATGTGCAAAGAGAGCAGGTGAACCACCGAAATTTTAAAAGTGCCGAAAAAAGGAACAGAATCCTATGAAAATAATCGTTGCAGGAACCGGATACGTCGGGCTTGTCCACGCGGCAGTCTGCTCGGAATACGGTCATGAAGTATATGCGTATGACAATGATATCGAAAAGATCAATGCTTTTTCAAGCGGCCAGGCTGAAAAGATTGAACAATATGTCAATGAGCCGGGACTGGTCAATATTGTCAAGGAGACTTTGGACAGTTATTTGTTCTTCTCTTCTGATCTGGAATCGATCATAGAGGGCGCGGATGCCGTTTTTATGTGCCTGCCCACACCCCCCAATCTGAACGGCTCCACCAACCTTGTTTTTTATGACGCCGCGGCTGAATACATTGCTGAAATCGTTGCCCGGAGAGAGGACGAGCGCAGGATTGTCTTTGTGAACAAAAGCACCGTGCCCATCGGGACAGCAAGACACCTCGAGGGAATTATGGACACCCACAATGTGAAAAACTTCGGTGTGGCTTCCAATCCCGAGTTTTTGGCGGAAGGCACGGCTGTGAATGATGCACGAAAGCCGGACCGGGTGGTGGTCGGCTGCGACCATGATGCGGATTTCAAAATTCTCCGGAGAGTCTATTCCCAGTTTGTCAATCATGTCCGGATAAAATACATAGAGACCACGCCGGAGACAGCGGAGTCCATAAAATATGTGGCAAATACCATGCTCCTCACATATATATCCTTCTGGAACGGCGTCGGCGCGAAGATCGGAGAGCGATTCCCCAATGTGAAAATAGATGACCTCAGACTCGGTGTCACCGCGGACGACAGGATAAGCACATGGGGATCTTTTGTAAGCAACGGAGCCGGCGGGAGCTGTTTCGGAAAAGATATTGCTTCCCTGATTTATCAGTTGCGGGGCGTGTCCGTCAGCACAAAGATGCTTGAGGCCTCTTATGAAGTGAATGAATACCAGAAAGTATATCTGATTGAAAGGGCGATTACCGAGGCCGGTTTCAAATTCAACAACAAAACGGTTGCAGTGCTGGGGCTGGCATTCAAAAAGCGCACCAATGACATGCGGGACGCCTCTTCCATCAAAGTAATCGAATCTCTGCTCGGAAAGGGGGTTGCAAAAGTAAAGGCTTATGATCCTCTGGCCGTTGAGAGTGCAAAGCAGGTTTTTGACCCTTCGCAGAACATTCTTTTTGAAAAGATAGCGTATTACCAAACTGCCAGAGAGGCTATCGAAGAATCGGACGCGCTCTTCATATCCTCCGACTGTGAGGAATTCCGGGGCATTTCAAGGACCATAGAGGATGCCGCTCCCCCGCCTTACTTGGTGATCGACGGAAGGCGCATGATCCCGGATTTTGAAGAACTGGCTGCCAAAGGATACAACTATCTGGCAGTCGGTTCCATGGTGATGAAGGGGTAAGGGTAAGGGTTAAGGGATTAAGGGGTAAGGGGTAAGGGTAAGGGTTAAAGGTTAAGAGGTTAAGACCCCTTAACCCTTAACCCTTACCCCCTTATCCCCTTCAAAGTTCAGGATACGTTTCAGGTTCAACAAACTCGAGACCGAAGCGATATCCGCCTTCCGGAAGCCGTTTCACCCAGATAAGACGTGCCCGTTCTCTGCACAACTTTCCGTCATCATCTGTAAATTGCATTTCAAAAGGTAAGTCTTCATTCAGTTCAAAACATATTCCGGATTCGGAAATATTGACTCCCTTCGCCTCAATGATGTCGAAATCGGCTATGAATTCGATATCGGCCTGAATCTCTTTTCTGGGGGAACGGAGTACCAATCCCCTTAAACCGCCCTTTACTTCTGACTCGAGTCTGCGAATCTTAATTTTTAAATTATCTATTTGCTGGCGCATGGCTTCCAGTTCCTCAATCAGTTGATCCTTTGTTTTCTCATCATTCATACTCAATTTCTTTCGGTTGTCCAAGAACCAGTTTCTAAAATCCGGTCTCTGTCCCTGTCCCTGTCCTCTGTCCTCTGTCATCTGCCCTCTCCTTTTGTTTTAACAACAATTCTGAATTTTGTCAAACACGGAAGCAAAAATCTTATTCGGAGGTAGGATATTTCTACCTCTGAATACCTGTAACACCCCATTGACGCCTTTATTTATCTTATATAAATAAGCTATTAAATACATACAGCAAAAAAACAGAAAACAAAGATCAGTAATTCTGAAATTTCCATTGAGGAATCTGCCAACTTTCAGACTCTGCTGAAGATATGTGAAACTCAAAAAAGTTTGAGACCCCTAAGGAGGTTAAAATGAATATTTATAAAGAATTGTTTAAGCCGTCGCCTTGTGACGGATGCCAAAATTATCAGCAATGCGCTGACAATATGCTCGCGTGTTCGGACTTCCTTATTTATGTGGGATACGGGGATGTCGTGAATGTGAACAGACTCCCCACCGCAGATATTTACCAAAGAGTTTATGGAGATGAAGAAATCGCAACCAATGTGGCTGAAGAAAAATCGGCCAAAAAGAAGGCTGGTTCTTCGGCAACGCTGTGGCCGTCATTATGTGCGAGCAACGAGGAGTATTACGGATCAGACCATCCGAGCGTGGCAAGCCTCCTCAACAGCCTGACCATGTTTCCCGAGGCTCAGGAAAGATTTGAAGAGATGGAAGCATATTAGTATGCCTAATGACATATTTTCAGATTATTCCCAGATACTGCCTGATGAAGTGCCGGAATCGTAATATTATCAGCATAGGTTGATATATAATGATGGGCAGAATCTGGGAGATGTGTCATTCAGACTCCCTCTTCAAACGCCTCCGCGACCAGTTCCCTCACCAGTTTGTCATCAGGGATAAAAGGGAGGGTGATGTGATCTGTTTTTTTATTCATTCGGTTATACTCCATGCTGGTTTCAATGGAGCTCTCATTTCTTGCCCATGCCCGTCTGGCAACGCCTCCCATGACATCCCAGGGAATGGCCCGACGGATGACATAATCGGCCCGTTCACTGCCGTCAAGAAGAAGTCCGAATCCGCCGTTGATCGCGTTGCCGATGCCGACACCGCCGCCGTTGTGCAGCGCGACCAGAGTCATTCCCCTGGCAGCGTTTCCGGCAAAGCACTGGGTCGCCATGTCTGCCATGATGTTGCTGCCGTCTCTGATATTCGCGGTTTCCCGGAAAGGCGAGTCTGTCCCGCCGGTATCGTGGTGGTCTCTGCCCAGCATCACCGGACCGATCTCCCCCTGTCTGACCATTTCATTGAATTTCAGAGCGATGTTCATTCTGCCCGAGGCATCCTGATATAATATTCTGGCCTGTGTTCCCACCACGAGGTTGTTTTTGTCCGCGTCCCGTATCCACACATAATTGTCTCTGTCCTGGAACCTTCTTTCAGGATCGATGGATGACATGGCCGCTTTGTCGGTCTTTGACAGATCTTCCCGACTGCCGCTCAGGCACACCCACCGAAACGGCCCGTACCCGTAATCAAACAGCAGCGGTCCCATGATATCCTCAACATAAGAGGGGAAGACAAACCCGTCAACCGGATTCTTGCCGTTTTTGCAGATATCTGTGACGCCCGCGTCAAATACCGCTTTCATAAAACTGTTTCCATAGTCAAAAAAATAAGTCCCTCTTTCAGCAAGGGTCTTTATGAGCGTGTAGTGATGTTTCAGGGATTTGTCAACATGATCTTTGAAAGAGGCATGATCGGTTTTTAAAAGTTCGGTGCGCTCTTTGAATGTGAGGCCCTGGGGACAATACCCGCCTTCATACGCCGCATGGCAGGAGGTCTGGTCGGTCAGGAGTTCGATTTTCACATTTTTTTCGACAGCATACTCCAGCAGGTCAACAATGTTTCCGTAAAATGCGATGGATATTCGCTCTTTTCTGTCCTGAAATTCTTTTGCTGTCCGGAAGGCTTCCCCCGGGTCGGCAGTGACCTTGCTGACCCATCCCTGCTCATATCGCGTCTGAATCCTCGACTCATCCACCTCCGCAATGATTCCGACGCCGTTGGCAATTTCGACCGCCTTTCCCTGGGCGCCGCTCATTCCGCCGAGGCCCGAGGAGACAAAGATGTGCCCTCTCATATCCATGTCAGGGGGGATTCCGAGTTCCGAGCGTCCCGCGTTCAGAATGGTGCTGTATGTTCCGTGGACAATTCCCTGGGGGCCGATATACATCCATCCGCCGGCGGTCATCTGTCCGTAGTTTGCCACACCGAGGGCCGCGGCCCTGTGCCAGTTTTTCTGGTCATCAAAGGCGCCGATCATGAGGGCGTTTGTGATAATTATCCGCGGGGCTTCGGGTCCTGATTTGAACAATCCGAGAGGATGCCCCGATTCCACGACCAGGGTCTGCTCCCGGGTCATCGTTTCCAGATAGCGTTTGATGAACCGGTACTGCATCCAGTTCTGGCATACCTGTCCGGTTTCACCGTAAGTCACAAGCTCATAAGGGTACAGCGCGATATCGAAATCGAGATTGTTGTCGATCATCACCTGAAAGGCTTTGCCTTCGGTGCAGTTGCCCTTATATTCATCAATGGGTTTGCCTTTGATTCTTCCCGCCGGCCTGAACCGGTATCCGTAAACTCTTCCTGTGGTAAGAAGTTCGTTCAGAAACTCGGGCGCCAACTGCCTGTGCCATTTTTCCGGGATGTATCTGAGCGCGTTCTTTAAGGCCAGCTCGGTCTCATCCTGGGATAAAATAAAATTTCGTGCGGGTGCCCTTCGGATATCTTTGACAAATTCCGGAGTCCGCGGTAATTTGTCAAGAATGTTTTCCAACCGGACCGTCATTGCCTCTGAAATATCTGTGTTTCGAATCATTTTGAAACCTCCCCAAGATTCTTAATCTTTCATCTGAGAACCACGGTCAGACAACCGAACCGTGTTCTGATATTTAATTCTACAGATATTAAAGGAGAATGTCAAATCCGGGACGTTAATTTTCTGCCAGACAAGGCCGGTACGGATTCACTCGGATTTTATAAGAGTGTCCCACACCTGTCATTCCGCTCGGATTTTATAAAAGTGTCCACCGCCTGTCATTCCGGGCAGAACTGAAAAAATGGGACATTTTTTCAGTTCTGACCCGGAATCCACCGCTGTCACGAAGGATTCCCTCCGCCTGTCATTCCGGGCAGAACTGAAAAAATGGGACATTTTTTCAGTTCTGACCCGGAATCCACCGCTGTCACGAAGGAATCCCTCCGCCTGCCCACCTGTCATTCCGGGCAGAACTGAAAAAATGGGACATTTTTTCAGTTCTGACCCGGAATCCACCTCTGTCACGAAGGAATCCCTCCGCCTGTCATTCCGCCCGGATTTTATAAGAGAGTGTCCACCCACCTGTCATTCTGGGCAGAACTGAAAAAATGGGACATTTTTTCAGTTCTGACCCGGAATCCACCGCTGTCACGAAGGATTCCCCCCGCCTGTCATTCCGGGCAGAACTGAAAAAAATGGGACATTTTTTCAGTTCTGACCCGGAATCCACCGCTGTCACGAAGGATTCCCCTCCGCCTGTCATTCCGGGCAGAACTGAAAAAATGGGACATTTTTTCAGTTCTGACCCGGAATCCACC
>JAUCGI010000010.1:0-34623 GCA_030378035.1 Desulfobacterales bacterium HSG2 | reverse complement strand
AAAAAATGGGACATTTTTTCAGTTCTGACCCGGAATCCACCGCTGTCACGAAGGATTCCCCTCCGCCTGTCATTCCGGGCAGAACTGAAAAAATGGGACATTTTTTCAGTTCTGACCCGGAATCCACCGCTGTCACGAAGGATTCCCTCCGCCTGTCATTCCGGGCAGAACTGAAAAAATGGGACATTTTTTCAGTTCTGACCCGGAATCCACCTCTGTCACGAAGGATTCCCTCCGCCTGTCATTCCGGGCAGAACTGAAAAAATGGGACATTTTTTCAGTTCTGACCCGGAATCCACCTCTGTCACGAAGGATTCCGGTCTGAATTCCCCCTCCGCCTTGTGCTAAAATTTTATTTTGGCACTCCTTTATTCTCCTGGACCGGCAGCGTGAAACAAAATACGGACCCCGCGCCTTCCCGTGATTCCACCCACAAACGCCCGCCGTGGCGTTCCACAATCTTCTTGCAGATTGCCAGCCCGATGCCGGTTCCCGGGTATTTGTCTCTGGTGTGCAGACGCCGGAAAATGACAAATATCCGGTCAGAATGTTCCGGATCGATGCCGATGCCGTTGTCCCGGAAAGAAAAGAGCCACTTCCTCCCCTTTCTCTCCGCTGTGATGTGAATGCGGGGCGGCTCTTCCCCCCTGAACTTCATGGCATTGGAGATGAGGTTCTGGAACACCCGGGTCAGTTGGGAAGCGTCGCCAAACACTGACGGAAGCGCGTCGTGAGTCACCACGGCTCTGCTTTCCGTGACAGCCACCCTGAGATTTGCCATCGCTTCCGTAAAAATATGCTCCGCTTCCACCGGTTCGAAGGGCTTTCCCCGGGTTCCCACCCTGGAGAATGCCAGTATGTCACGGATTAACGCATGCATCCTGGTAGCGCCGTCCACTGCAAAGCCGATAAAGTCGTCCGCATCGGCATCCAGCTTTCCCTTATATCGCCGCTCCAACAGTTGCACATAGCTTGACACCGTCCGTAACGGTTCGGTCAGGTCATGAGAGACCACATAAGCAAACTGCTCCAAATCCCTGTTGCTGCGCTCCAACTCCTCGGTTCGTTCGCGCAGGGCCTCTTCTGCCTGTTTTCGGTCACTTATATCAGTTATCACTGTCCGAGCCCGGGTGATATTCCCCTCCGTGTCTTCCACTGCGACACTTTTCAGATAAGCATCAAATCGGGTGCCGTCTTTTCTTACAAGTTTCAGTTCGTAGTTCTGTCGAACCTTTGTTTCAAAAAGTTTGCGGTGGTGAAAGTAAAAGACATCATGGGTATCTTCGGTGACGAATCCGGAGAAATATTTTCCTATCAGCAAACTTCTTTCCACCCCCAGCATAGCTGTGATGGTGAGGTTTGCTTCCAAGATCATTCCCTTTGCCGAAACCGTAGTATAGCCAACCGGTGCGAAATCGTATAAATCAACATATTTATCCCGGGCCGCTTCGAGTTCCCTCTGAATCCGACGCAGTTCCTCATTTTGTATCTCCAGCTCAATCTGATGAATATTCAACTCCTCAACCAGATTTTTGACATTCTCCGGCAGCATTTCTTCGGGATTTTTATCCAGAAATTCTTCAGCTTTTCTTCGCAATTCGTGAAATTGCTCTGATTCGGATTGATGATTCTTCATTGTAAAACCTCCCATAGTTTTTAGAAAAAAGACTGATTATAACGGATTTAGGGGAACATGCCCGTGAACGTGAACCTGAACATTCATTTACGGGCAGGTTCAGATATAAGTTCACGTTCACGTTCACGTTTACGTTCAAGTTCACGTTCAAGGGTTTCCCCAAATCCGTTATAATCAGAAAAAAGCTGATTGTAACGGATTTGGGGGAGCTCTGTGAACCTGCCCGTGAACCTGAACATTCCTGATTCTGACGGATTTTGTGGGTTCTGTGTTATTTCAGACGGTAAGAAAAACGCAGAGAACCGCGGAGACTCCGCGGCCCTCCGCGTCCTCCGCGTCCTCCGCGTCCTCCGCGTTAAAAAAACAGATTCGGACCACAAAATCCGTCAGAACCCGGAACATTCATTTACAGGCAGTCAGGTATGAGTTCAAGTTCACGGGCTCCCTAAATCCGTTATAATCAGGAGCTTTCGTAGATCTTTTCAGTAATTTGATAATCTGACATAATTGTTTCCTCCGTTTTACTGATTATAATGCCTTTCGGGGCGAACAGTGGATCCCGGGTTAAAATGATAAGAATCCTGCCGATTCTTATCATTTTACCCGGAATGACAGACTCAGGTGCCTCCGGCCGCACACCGTGCCCAAACTATGATAAGCCCCACTCTTCCATCTGCTTTTCTGCACACCCATGGCAGTAACACGAGGTGGGTGCCGCACCTCTTCTCCATGCGAAAGTTTCCACCGTCATCCATTCTCCGGTACCACGCTCTTTGCCGACATCATCCCTGATCTTTTTGCACACACAGCAGACCGGCAGTATATCCTCATAAAGCTTTATTTTTCCTGACAGTTCCAACTTTTCAAAACATCTGGAGACTGCGAAAAACATCTGTTCCGGTTCGCACGGCTTGAGCAGATAATCATCGGCATCGAGCCTTAACGCATCAATTGCGGAAGCCATATCACCGAAAGCGGTCAGAATGATGACCATCATTTCGGAATTGACCTCTTTCGCCTTTCTCAGAACATCGATCCCGTCTGCCGAATCCATGACCAGAGCGGTGATCACCAGATCAAAAGCCCTTCCGGCCCTCTTTTCCCTTCCCATGATCATTTTCATGGCGGTCTCACCGTTATCCGCTGTCGTGACCGCATATCCTTCGCTTCTGAGAGCAGACGACATGGTCTGAAGAACAGAATGATCGTCATCCGCCAGCAATATATCATATTTTTTCATACCCCCCCCTTTCATTTGATGATCAGAATTCTTAAATAACGACACAAACAATTTATACCACGAAACACACGAAACACACGAAACAAAAAACAGGGACCTAACCGCAGGCGTAAATTTTTCGTGTCTTTTCGTGTCTTTCGTGGTTTAACACAAGCAATTTTTTTCGTGTCTTTTCGTGTCTTTCGTGGTTTAACATAGGCAATTCATACCACGAAACACACGAAACACACGAAACAAAAAACAGGGACCTAACCGCATGCGTAAATTTTTCCTGATTATAACGGATTTAGGGGAGCCTCCCTCTGACCCGCCATGGTCTGTCTGAGCGGAACCCAACGCGGAGGACGCGGAGGACGCGGAGTCACGCAGAGGAAATCGCCCGGATCCTCCGCCCCGCCGCCCACCGGGTTGGGAGTCGGAGCGGCCTGACAGTGCCTGAGACAATGTCCTCCCCGGCCGGCTGTGTTCCCCGGCCTGATGGCGGTGATCCTCCGCTCCGGTCCGCTGATATCTCTGCGTGTCTCTGCGTCCTCTGCGTCCTCTGCGTTGAGTTCCGCTCCTCTGCGGGAATCTCTGTGTCCTCTGCGGTTTTAAAAAAACTGATGATCGGTCATTTGTTTCCGTCCTCATAGCAGTTTTCCTCCTCAATCGGTATTGTGAAATAAAATGTTGAGCCGGCTCCTTCCCGGGATTTCACCCATAACCGCCCGCCGTGACGATCCACGATTTTCTTGCAGATTGCCAGCCCGATGCCGGTTCCCGAATATTTGTCCATGGTGTGCAGGCGCTGGAAAATGACAAATATCCGCTCGGCATATTCCGAACCGATGCCGATGCCGTTATCGCGCACCGAGAAGATCCATTCACCGCGTTTGCGTTCCGCGGCGACATGCACCTCCGGATTGTCGCCGCAGAATTTGACGGCATTGCCGATCAGATTTTGAAACAACTGGATCAGTTGCGATTTGTCAGCCATCACAATGGGCATGGATTCGTGAGTCACTGCCGCGCCGCTCTCTTCTATCGCTGTTTGCAGATTGGTGAGCGCCCGGGTGAGAGCGGTAGCAGAGTCTGTCGGCTCGAGCTTTTCGCCGTGTGTTCCGACCCGGGAATAGGCCAACAGGTCGAGAATCAGTTCCTGCATCCGCTTGGCACCCTCAACAGCAAAGGCGATGAACTCGTCAGCATCCGAATCAAGTCTCCCCCGGTATCGCCGCGCCAGCAGTTGCACATAGCTCGACACCGAACGCAGGGGCTCCTGAAGATCATGGGATGCCACATAAGCGAACTGTTGCAGGTCCCTGTTGCTGCGCTCCAACTCTTTGGTTCGCTCATAAAGATCACTCTCAGTCCGCATTCGCCGGATGATCTCCTGCTCCATCTGTTCATTCGCATTTGTCAGGTCGGCTGTCTGTTTTTTAAGCTGATCTTCTCTCTCCCTCAGGGCCTCCTCTGCCCGCTTCCTGTCCAATGCCTCAACAAAGGCGGTGGCCAGGGATTCAACTGCCTGCTGATCTTTCAGGTCATAGCCCGGATCTTTGTTTCCCAGGGAAATTATGCCGATGACACTGCTGCCGCGTTTTAACGGAACACCCAGGTAGGAAGTCAGTGGCGGATGACCTTCGGGAAGCCCGATATAAGCGGGATGGGAGGCCGGATCATTGGCTATGAGCGATTGTCCGTCATTTATCACTTTCCCGTTAATTCCCCGAATCTCTATATCAAAAATTTTAATCATAGCCTCGGATTTCGGTATTCTGCAAGCTTCCCATCCAGGGTCGCTTATGGCCATGGTATCAAGTCGGCCTGCCGGATTTATTTCATTTATAAAACCGAATTTGCTGTTTGTCAGCTCTTCCGCCGCGGCAAGACATGTCTTGCCCAGTTCCTCCTCGCTCTCAGATATCAGGGCTTCATAAAATACCCTGTTGATCGCATCTATCAGTTTATTCGCATTTGTCAGCTCGATTGTCTTTTTTTCAAGCTCCTCTTCTCTTTTTTTCAAGGCTTCTTCTGCCCGTTTCCTGTCCAATGCTATAACAAAGGCAACGGTCAGGGATTCAAGTGCCTGCTGATCTTTCAGATCATAGCCTGATTCTTTGTTTCCCAGGGCGATCATGCCGATGATTCTGCCGCTGCGTTTTAACGGGGTGCCCAGAAAAGAGGTCAGCGGCGGATGACCTTTGGGAAGTCCGATACGAGCGGGATGGGAACCCGGGGCATTCGCTATGACGGATTCTTCTTTTTTTATCACATGGCCGTAAATTCCTCGGATTTTCATATCAGAAAGAGAGGCAACAGCCTCAGCCTCAGACATTTTACAGGCTTTCCAGCCGGGGTCGCTTATGGAGATGCTGTCGAAGAGACCTCTCGGATTTATTTCACTTATGAAACCGAATTTGCTGTTTGTCAGATCTTCCGCCGCGGCAAGACATGTCTTGCCCAGTTCCTCCTCGGTCTCACATGTCAGGGCTTCATAAAATACCCTGTTGATCGCATCCAACAGAGCGCCTCTTCTGAGAGTTTCCTCCTCCGCCTTTTTTCGTTCCGCAACCTCTTTTGTCAGTTCATCACGTGATGCCATAACCGATTTCAAATCTTTTACCATTTTGTCAAAAGCTGAGGACAACTGCCCTATCTCATCTTTTGCGCCCGTGCCCACTTTGTAATTTAGGTTGCCCGCACCTATGATCTCAGTCCCCTTTCGGAGTTCCGCGATGGGTCTGAGAATACTGATGCCGAGCAGAAATGAACTGACTGCGATAATTACCGCTATTATTATGATCAGCAGCATCACAATCCAATTGGCGCGCTGCTGGGCTTTTATAACTCCTGCATGACTTCTCTCAGCCAGTTGCCAGACGAGGGAGAGCATTGCCTGGGATGTCACTGCCAACTGTCCTGCCAGCCGTCTTTCCAGTTCAGCGGCCACTTGGGCTTCTCTCTCATCTCTGCTTCGGTTTTCATCGTTTGCAAGCAGCTTGGAAAAGGTCTTTTTTAAAGATTCATGATGCTGCTGTATGTTTTTCAGCAGGTACTTTTCCTCGGTTTCCTGGAATCTTCTGTCCGTGATAAGCCCGGTCAGGGAATCATATTTCAGTTGCCACTGCCTCGACGCCTGTTTTTCATGGTGTGCCAGATAGTCGTTTGCCACAGTAGCGAGTTCAAAGATGGCCCTGCCAATCTGATCCGCCATTCTGTGTTTGTCAATAGCTTCCCTGACTTGCTGAGAAGCCGACAAAAGCGTCAGGCTTACTATAATCACTACGACTACGGAAAACAGAGTGTTGATTCTGAGTTTGGTTTTAATATTCATTAAAGCCTCCTTAAAGCCTCCTTAAACCTGTGCCCGTGCCCGTGCCCGTGAACGTGAACGTGAACATTCACGTTCACGGGCACGTTCACGGGCACGTTCACGGGCACGGGCACGTTCACAGGCACGGGCATGTTCACGATTTAAGAAACCTGCTTTCTTTCATCCAATACCTCCCGGACGGTCCTGGCCAGCACATCCATTGAAACGGGTTTGTTGAGATACGCCCGGATGCCGATATTCGCGGCTTTCTCTTCCGTGAAAATTTCGCTGAATCCGGTGCATATTATAATCGGAATATCCGGCCTGATTTCCATGAGTTTCCGGGACAACACTTCACCCGTCATTTTCGGCATGGTCATGTCGGTGATGACGAGATCAAACTTGTCCGGGTGGGACCGGAATGTCTCCAGGGTTTCCGAGCTGTCTGTCATCAGTGTTACGTCATACCCCATCTTCTCCAGCATACAACGCAACACATCAGCAATCGGGAATTCATCGTCAAGGAGCAGAATCCGCTCGTTACCGGTCGGAACCGGTTCGGAAGATACAGACCCGGTTATCTTTCCGTCCGCATCAATAACGGGAAAGAACGCTTCAACAGTGGTTCCCTTTCCCGGTACGCTGCTCATCCTGATCTCCCCCCCGTGATTTTTTACGATGCTGTGAACCAGACTCAGGCCCATACCCGTGCCTTCTCCTGTCGGCTTTGTGGTAAAATAGGGATCAAATATCTTTTCCATCGTCTCAGGGGCGATGCCGTGACCTGTGTCACTCACGGTCAGTCTGACATAGTGACCCGACGTCGGATCCCGAAGTCCGACCTCATCCCCGGACAGGATCACATCACCGAGACTTACCTCCAAAACCCCCCCTTTTTCACGCATGGCATAAGCCGAATTTGTGCAGAGATTGATCAGCACCTGATGAATCTGAGCGGGAACCGCCATAATTTTCTCAGAATGTTTCGGCATGTTCTGCCGAATATCTATGGCGGCCGATATTGATGACCGGAGCAGCTTCAGGGTTTCTCTGATGACGAGGACAACATCCGCCGGTTTCCGCTTCTGTTCTGTCTTTCGGCAGAAACTGAGCAACTGCCGGATCACCTCCTTGGCCCGAATACAGGCCGTATGCACCTGCTCCAGGTTGCGTCTGGCAGGATTCTCCTCAGCAATAAACTCCATCGCCAGTTCCGTGTTGCCGAGAATAATAGCGAGGATATTGTTGAAATCATGAGCGATGCCCCCGGTAAGAGTGCCGACAGCCTCCATCTTATGGGCCTGTCGGAGTTGGGACTCAAACTGCTTCCGTTCGACAGCATATTGTATTGAGCGTGACAGCAGAACCGGTTCAAACTCCCCTTTGATCAGATAATCCTGGGCCCCTGTCCGGACTGCCTCAATTGCTGTTTCCTCGTCATTCAGACCGGTCAGAACGATCACCGCTGTTTCCGGGACCTGGGAGCGCACCGCTGTGAGGGTATCAAGCCCCGTGCTGTCCGGAAGTGACAGATCCAGCAGAATCACATCAAATTTTCCGAGTGACAATGCCTCAATCCCGTCCGAGAGCCTTTCGGCAAGCAATGTGTCAAAGGATGCGCCGGCTGTGTTGGAAAGGAATTCCTGTATCAGCCTCGCATCTTCAGGATTATCTTCGATAAGTAAAACATTGAATGATTTATCCTTCATCTCTCCTCCTTTATCTTTATCTTTATCTTTATCTTGCTCTTGCTCTTGCTCTTTATCTTTATCTTTATCTTGCTCTTTATCTTTATCTTTATCTTGCTCTTGCTCTTGCTCTTGCTCTTTATCTTTATCTTGCTCTTTATCTTTATCTTTATCTTTATCTTTATCTTGCTCTTGCTCTTGCTCTTTATCTTTATCTTGCTCTTTATCTTTATCTTTATCTTGCTCTTTCTTCTCTTACCCTGCTGTAATCGCCAAGAGCAAGATAAAGAGCAAGATAAAGAGCAAGAGCAAGATAAAGAGCAAGAGCAAGAGCAAGAGCAAGATAAAGAGCAAGATAAAGAGCAAGATAAAGAGCAAGATAAAGAGCAAGATAAAGAGCAAGATAAAGAGCAAGATAAAGAGCAAGATAAAGAGCAAGATAAAGAGCAAGATAAAAGAGCAAGATTACGAGAAAGCTTTTTTCATATTTTCTCCCCCGACGGCAGTTTCACAACCCTGAACCAGAAATGCCCGACAGACTTCACCATACTGATAAACTCTTCAAAATCAACAGGCTTGTTGATATAGCAGTTGGCATGGAGGTCGTAGCATCTGACAATATCCTCATTGGACCGGGATGTGGTCAGAACCACTACCGGAATCTGTTTCAGTTTCTCATCCGCCTTGATCTCCGCCAGCACCTCGCGGCCGTCCTTCCGGGGAATGTTCAGGTCCAGCAGAATAAGGTCCGGGCGCGCCGCATCGGCATACTCCCCCTCACGCTGCAGAAAGGCAGTCGCTTCCACGCCGTCTCGGACCACGTCCAGTGTGCAAGGCATTTTTTCCTCTCTGAGCGCTTCCTGTGTAAGACGAATGTCGCCGGGACTGTCTTCCACAAGCAGAATGTGGAATGTCCGATTATCTGTTTCTGTCATCATAGCCGTTTTTCTCCTTAATTGGTAGTGTGAAATAAAATACGGAACCCGCGCCTTCCCGAGATTCCACCCATAATCGCCCGCCGTGACGTTCAACGATTTTCTTGCACATTGCCAGCCCCATGCCAGTTCCCGGATATTTGTCCCTGGTGTGCAGACGCTGGAAAATGACAAATATCCGGTCAAAATACTCCGGAGCGATGCCGATGCCGTTATCCCGGAAAGAAAAGACCCATTCCCTGTCTTTTTTTTCAGATGTTATATGAATACAGGGTGATTCTTCCCGCCTGTATTTTATGGCATTGGAGATAAGGTTTCGGAACAACTGGCTCAACTGGGATCTGTCGCCGATAACTGCCGGAAGGGCGTCGCAGGTCACCACGGCACCGCTTTCTTCAATGGCGACACGGAGATCGGTCAGGGTCTGCCTGAGAATATCCCCGGTTTCAACTGAGTCCGGAGCCAAAAGTTTTATCCGTGAGAATGCCAGCAGGTCATTGAGCAGGAAGTGCATTCTTTTGGCGCCATCTACTGCAAAAGCGATAAACTCATCCGCATCGGCATCCAATTTTCCCCTGTAGCGCCGTTGCAACAGTTGCACATAGCTGGCCACCGTCCTTAATGGCTCCTGGAGGTCGTGGGAGGCCACATAGGCAAACTGTTCCAGGTCTTTATTGGAGCGTTTCAGTTCCTCTGCCGTCTTTCTCAGATTCTCTTCGGCCAGCCTCCGTTTTGTAACATCTCTCTGTACGGAAACAGAGTGGAGAATTTTGCCTTTGTCATCTTTTACTGCAACAGCGCTCAGCAAAACCGTTCTTTCCTTTCCTTTCTTCGTGATTATGTTCAATTCCTCGTTCCTCACTTCTCCCGTTTCTTTCCATTTTTTAAGCAAGTCCTCGGTTTTTTGATATGAGGATGGTGCATAAATCGTGGTGATGACGGGCTTTCCGATAATCTCCGTTTTACTGTATCCGAGGATGTCCAATGCGCTTTTGTTAATATCCATTATCGTTCCTTCCGGAGAAACCATGTAACAGTATTCCGGCTCATTTTCAAAGAATCGCCTGAATTTTTCCTCACTTTTTATCAATAGTTCAAGCCATGCGGATTCCCTCCGATGCATGAAAACCAGTACGACTATGGTAAGTGCAAAGATCACTGTGATAATGAAATAGTGAGGATTTGAAACAAATCCGCTTATAAGCGAAAAACGATATTCGGAAAGCAGAACCGCCTTAGAAGACAACTCGCCGAGGCTTATTGTTTTATGAAGAAACTGCTTCTTACCAATTTCGCATATTTCATTTGTGGCTGAACATGAGAAGAAATTGTCAGGTTCCGATTCTTCCATACCTTCAGAAAAAAATATATCCCTGTCACCCCGGTAAGCAAGTAAGCTGATGTTGCTTTTCTCAGCCATCTGTGCCCATTTGTTTGTCAGATGAGACAGTTTTATTGACGCTCCCAGCAGACCGCGATAACGATGCTTTTCATCTTCCAGCCGGACAACAACACCTGTCACATCCTCATGACTTATAGGGCCCACATGGGGATTCATAATAACATAAGCATCACCGCTCTCTTCAGCTTTTTGGAAAAACGCCAGATGAGAGACATTTGGCGGATCAGAGATATCAAACGGCCGTCCGGACGCGAAAAAGAACCCCGCCTCATCCACAGCCGCGATATTCTCAAATTCACTGAATCGCTGATTTAACCGCTTAAAGAGTTCATTCAGCTCCCCTGTCTCTTTTTGTCTGACCGCCTCTATTTCCGAAAGCATCTCAAACAAAGATATGTACTGTTTCAGAAAGTCGCCCGTCTGCTCCTTCAGTTGAACCCCGGAGAGATTCAACCGGTTTCCTCTGTCTTTCAGATCATGCCGATAAAGAAAATATCCTGCGGCAATCACAAAAAAAATGAAAATAACGGATACCGTGCAAATAACCGCTACAAAGATGCGCTTTCTTTTTACCAATGCTTCATGAGTGTATTTTTCGCTCATTTTTTCACCTCCTTGCTCTTTATCTTGCTCTTTATCTTGCTCTTTATCTTTATCTTGCTCTTTATCTTTATCTTTATCTTGCTCTTTATCTTTATCTTTATCTTGCTCTTTATCTTTATCTTTATCTTTATCTTGCTCTTGCTCCTGCTCTCACAGATAAAGATAAAGAGCAAGATAAAGAGCAAGAGCAAGAGCAAGAGCAAGAGCAAGATAAAGAGCAAGAGCAAGAGCAAGAGCAAGATAAAGAGCAAGAGCAAGAGCAAGAGCAAGAGCAAGAGCAAGAGTAAGAGTAAGATTAACCTATGTTAAGTCCCACTTTTTCTTCTGAATTTCTGCACACTCAGGGCAGTAAGTCGAGGTGGGTGCCACACCTCTTTTCCATACGAACTCCTCCACCGTCATCCATTCTCCGGTACCAGGCTCTTTGCCGGTGTCATCCCTGATCTTTTTACACACACAGCAGATCGGCAGTATATCCTCATAGAGCTTTATTTTTCTTGACAGTTCCAACTTTTCAAAACATTTGGAGACTGCGAAAAACATCTGTTCCGGCTCGCACGGCTTAAGCAGGTAATCATCGGCATCGTTCCTTAACGCATCAATTGCGGAAGCCATATCACCGAAACCGGTCAGGATGATGACCATTGTTTCAGGACTGACCTCTTTCGCCTTTTTCAGAACATCGATCCCGTCTGCCAAATCCATGACCAGATCGGTGATCACCAGATCAAAAGCTTTTCTTTCCCTCATTTCTTTTCCAACGATCATTTCTATGGCAGCCTCACCGTTCTCCGCTGTCGCAACCTCATATCCTTCGTTTCTGAGAGCAGGCGCCATGCTCTGAAGAATAAAACGATCGTCATCCGCCAGCAATATGTCATATCTTTTCATAACTTCCTCCTTTCATTTACTCTTACTTTTACTTTTACTTTTACTCTCACTCTCACTCTTACTCTTGCTCTTACCCTTGCTCTTGCTCTTGCTCTTGCTCTTTATCTTTATCTTTATCTTTATCTTAAACCTGCCGTGTCCGTTCGGTTAAGAGCAAGAGCAAGAGAAAGAGAAAGAGAAAGAGAAAGAGAAAGAGAAAGAGCAAGAGTTTCATGTTCCCGTATCCCGGGTTAACGGTAATCTGATAGTAAACATCGCACCCCCTCCGGGTAAATTTTCCGCTGTTATCATGCCGTCATGATCCTCGGCAACTCTGCGACAGTCGGAGAGTCCGACACCTGTTCCCTTTCTCTTTTTTGTGGTATAAAACGGATCAAAGATATTCGGCAAATCCTTTTCCGAAATACCCAGTCCCGTGTCGGAAACGCTGATAACGATATCCTTTTCAGCGAGGCATGTCCTGATCCTTATTTCTCCGCCTGCGGATATGCGGTTTGTCCGGCTCTCTTGGGATTCGGACATGAGCGCCACGGCGTCAACCGCATTATTGATCAGATTCAGGAACATGCGGCTCAGTTGCCGGGGCGAGGCAATGATATCAGGGATTTCCGATGACAACTCCAGGCTGATTCTGATCTTGTTCCTTTTAAGATGGCTTCGGACCAGGGCAACTGTATTTTCTATGATACAGTTAATATCAGTCAACTGTCTGACATCTTTCCCGGGGCGGTTCAGATCGAGCAGGTTTCTGACCGTGTCCCGAATGCTGCCGAAAGCACCTTTCAGGATATCAACATTTTCCATCAATTCCTCATCATGGCTGTAGTCATTTTTCATCATACCCAGCAGAGTGGTAATCGCCTGAAGAGGGGAATTGATTTCATGGGCCACATAAGCAGCCAACTGGCCTGCGGCGGCGAGTTGCTCAGACCGGATGAGCCGTTCCTGCAAGTGCCTTCTTTCAGTGACGTCCTCCACTGTGCAGATCATCCCGTCAAATTCGCCGTTTTTTATCCGGGGAATCAGCCATCCTGACAGGTAACTCTGCCTGCCTACCGGCGTTTTTACAGGAATCGCCTCATAATAAAGCGATTCCAATGTTTCTTTTGCTTTGAGATAACAGGGTCTGAAATCTTTCACTGTATTATCGGGAAAATTTTCCAAAACCTGGGAACCCGTAATCTTCCGGGCCGGTATCCCGGCAATGGTTCCCATGCCTTTGTTCGCATAGCGGATAATGTCGTGAGCATCCGTCACCCATACACCGGTTTTAATTCCGTCCAGAATGCTCAGATGAAAAGACTGCAAACTTTTAATTTTCTCCTCCGCGTGTTTGCGTTCCATGGCATAACATAAGGCTCTTGACAACACATCGCCACTGATATGATCTTTGACCAGATAGTCCTGCGCGCCTTTCCGTACCGCATGCACGCCAAGTTCCTCATCATCGAGGTGCGTCATGATGACAATGGGCATATACGGAGCAGCAGCCTGCAATCGGATAAAAGTTTCAAGTCCGGAGCTGTCCGGAAGTATCAGATCCAGCAAAATCATATCAAAACTTCCGGATGCCAATGCATCAAGACCGTCCGAGAGTGTTTGGGCAACTTCTATGTCAAAAGAACTGTCTGCACCGGAAAGCAGTTCCCGGATCAGTCTTGCATCTCCGGAATTGTCTTCCACAAGCAGAATGTGAAATGCCCGGTTATTTGTTTTCGTACTCATAGCCGTTTTCCTCCTTGATCGGTATTGTAAAATAAAATGTTGAGCCGGCGCCTTCCCGGGATTCCACCCATAATCGCCCGGCGTGGCGCTCCACAATTTTCTTGCACATTGCCAGCCCCATGCCGGTTCCCGGATATTCCTCCCTGGTGTGCAGACGCTGGAAAATCACAAATATCCGGTCAGAATATTTCGGAGCGATGCCGATGCCGTTGTCTTTGAAAGAAAATACCCACTCCCCGTCGTTCTTCTCCGCTGTGATATGGATGCGGGGCGGTTCTTCCCCCCGGAACTTCACGGCATTGGCGATAAGGTTCTGGAACACCCGGGCCAGTTGGGAAGCGTCGGCAATCACTCTCGGAAGCGCGTCGTGAGTCACCACCGCGCCGCTTTCCCTGATGCTCACACTGAGATCTGTCAGGGTCTGCTCAAGAATATGCTCCGCTTCCACAGGCCCGAAGGGCTTTCCCCGGGTTCCCACCCGGGAGAATGCCAGCATCTCTTTGAGCAGCGTATGCATTCTGACAGCGCCGTCAACGGCAAACGCTATGAAGTCGTCCGCATCGGAATCGAGTTTTCCCTTATAGCGGCGTTCCAAAAGCTTCACATAGCTTGACACCATCCTCAGCGGTTCGGTCAGATCATGGGAGATCGCATAAGCAAACTGCTCCAGGTCCATGTTGCTGCGCTCCAGCTCCTCGGTTCGTTCATGCAGCGTCTTCAGGGCCATTCTTGCCGTCTCCTCATTTTTCAGCGCGGCTTTTTCTGCCAGCGTCCGGTCCGCGATCTCCTTTTGAAGGCCCCTTTGCAGTTCCCGAATGCCCAGATGTGTCCGAACCCGGGCCAGCACCTCTTCTTCCTGGAACGGTTTGGTGATGAAGTCAACCCCTCCGAAAGAAAAGGCTTTCACCTTATCTTCCGTTTCGTCAAGGGCGCTGATAAAGATCACAGGAATATCCCGCGTGGATTCATCCGCTTTCAACTCTCTGCAAACTTCGTATCCGTCCATGCCGGGCATTCTGATGTCAAGCAGAATCAGATCCGGCGGGTCCTCGTGTGCTGATCTCAGCGCGAGTGTTCCGTTAATGGATGTGCGTATCCCGTAGCCCTGTTCCGCCAGAATTTTCCTCAGAACTTTCAGGTTCTCGGGCATGTCATCAACCAGTTGAATAACAGCAGGTTTGTCTGTGTCGGATTTGTTCATTATTCTCTCTCCTCAAAAGTTTTCTGCAAAATGTCAAGACCTCCGAGGTTTTGAAAACCTCGGAGGTCTTCTTTAGCCCTTTAGCCCTCTGGCGGCAGTTTCACAGTGCCAAACCAGAAATTCTCAACAGAGTTCACCACACGGAAGAACTTGTTAAGGTCAACGGGCTTGCAGATGTAGCAGTTGGCATGAAGTTCATAGCTTCTGAGAATGTCTTCATGATCCTGGGATGTGGTCAGAATCACTACCGGAATCCGTTTCAGTTCTTCATCAGCCCTGATCTCCGAAAGCACTTGGCGGCCGTCCTTCCTGGGAAGATTCAGATCCAGCAGAATGATGTCAGGGCGAACCGCGTCGGCATACTCCCCTTCACGGTGCAGAAACTCCATTGCTTCTACCCCGTCTTTCGCGACGTGCAGCGCGTAGGGCATTTTTGTCTCTTTGAAAGCTTCCTGTGTGAGAAGCACATCAGAGGGATTATCTTCCACAAGCAGAATGTGAAATGTCCGGTCATAAGTTTCCATATTCATAGCAGTTTTCCTCCTTAATTTGTATTAACGTGAACGTGAACGTGAGCGTGAGCGTGAGCGTGAACGTGAACCTGAACGTGAACCTGAACTTGAACGTAAACCAGCATCCCGTGAATGCGGAATTCCCGGGTGCCGCGGGCCGGGAATATGACAGCGGATCGGAGGATGAAACGGATTTTCTGTTATCCGTTCAGTCCTGAAATCCGATGTCATATTTCCTGAGAGAGCACAAAAAGCGTTAGAACCAATAACATTCATTTGCGGGCAAGTTCAAGTTTAAGTTCACGTTCACGTTCACGTTTAAGTTCACGTTCACGGGTTCCGTTATAATCGGAATATTTTATCCAGTTTCTCTGATAATTCAGCGATACTAAAGGGTTTTTGAATAAAATCCTCAGCTCCTGCATCCAGAATTTCCTGAGCCGGTCCGTCTATGGAATAACCACTGAAAATAAGCACCTTCAGATTGGGACGGACTTCCATGAGAAGCGGATAGACGACATTGCCGTACATATCGGTCAAAAGAATATCAAGCATGGCAAGATCAATGTCACCATCAAAGGTTTTGGCAATCTCAATGGCCTCCCGCCCTGTCGCGGCCTCCAAGACATTGTAACCCAGCCTTTCCAATATTGCCCGGGTTACCCCCATAACCGCCTCTTCATCATCAATAACCAGTACGGTTCCCCGCCTTCTGATCGGTTCGGCTTTTGATCTTTCATCCTCTTTGGCAGGGGCTTCAACCGCGGGCAGGCAGATTTTGACAGTGGTTCCCCTGCCCGGTTCGGAATCAACCGAGATCCGGCCGTCATGGCTCCTGACAATACCGTAAGCCGCTGCCATCCCGAGACCGCGGCCCTCAAACTTTGTCGTGAAAAAAGGTTCGAATACCCGCTTTCTTATCCCTTCATCCATGCCCTTCCCATCATCGGTTATCGTCAGACAGGCATAATTTTCAGGCTTTGGTTCGGGGGAAATCTCAGAGGTTTCACCTGTTATTATTTCCTTTTCACAGGTAACCCGAATACATCCCTTACCCTCCATGGCCTCAGACGCATTGATCAGAACAGCGGACAGCGCCATCTGAATCTGAGTCAGATCAGCCTTTACGCAAAGAATATCACGAGGCAGATTTATATCCACAGAGATACCGGAACCCATGGTATGTTTGAGCAAAGATGATGTTTTTTCAACGAAATCACCCACCGACACTATTTCAACCTGATATTTGCCGCCTTCGGCATAGGCCAGCAGTTGAGCGGTCAGTTGAGTCATCCGCCGAGCGGAATCTTTCATCGCTTTGCTGTAACTGGCCACTCTCTCATCCCTGGGAAAAGCAAATTCCAGCAAGTCAATATTGCCTGTGATCACATATAATGCATTGTTGAACTGGTGGGCAATACCACCTGCAAGCGCGCTGATTGCCTCTGTCTTCTGCGTCTGCCAGAGCCGGGCTTCCAGATCAGCATTTTTCCTGTCCGCCCGCTTTCGTTCAATGGCATAGCGTAAGGCTCTTGACAGCACTTCCGCGGTGATCTGGCCTTTAACCAGATAATCCTGCGCACCTTCCCGCACCGCTTTCAGTGCAAGTTCCTCATCATCAAGTCCCGTCAGAACGATGATGGCCACAGACGGAGCAACATCACGCGCTTTGAGCAGAGATTCAATTCCCAGGCTGTCAGGAAGAAACAGGTCCAGCAAAACCACATCAAAATTTTTCAATGACAACGCCTGAAGACCGTCCGAGAGTGTTTCACAGACTTCTGTGTCAGAGAATGTCTCGTTTGGCTCGGCAAGCAGTTCCCGTATCAGCCTTGCATCTCCGGGGCTGTCTTCAATCATCAGAACTTTAACAGATTCTTTTTTGTTCATATAAGTTATCTCCTTTCGGCAGTTTCCCGGAAGTCTCCGGAGTTTTTAGGATATGTCCTCCACCTGTCATTCCGGGCAGAATTGAAAAAATGGGACATTTTTTCAATTCTGACCCGGAATCCACTGCTGTCGTTCCCCGCCTTCAGGCGGCCTTCAAATACTTTTTTCCGTGCTCACCTTTGTGCCTCTGTGTGGGATATAAAATCCCGGAAAACCTATGACTATCTGCTTATATCAGATTCTCTCCGGAATTGCAATAGTAAAATGAAATGTTGAGCCGGCACCTTCCCGGGATTCCACCCATATCCGCCCGCGATGACGCTCCACGATTCTTTTGCAGATTGCCAGCCCCATGCCGGTCCCCGGATATTCGTCCCTGGTGTGCAGACGCTGAAAAATCACAAATATCCGGTCAGAATATTTCGGAGCGATGCCGATGCCTTTGTCTCTGAGGGAAAATATCCACTCCCTCCCCTTTTTCTCCGCTGTTACATGAATGCGGGGCGGCTCTTCCCCCCTGAATTTTATGGCATTGGAGATGAGGTTCTGGAACACCCGGGCCAGTTGGGAAGCATCGGCAATGACAGACGGAAGCGCGTCATGCGTTACCTCGGCCCCGCTCTCTCTGATGCTCACACTCAGATTGGCCAGTACCTGCTCAAGAATATGCTCTGCTTCCAGCGGTTCAAAGGGCTTTCCCCGGGTTCCCACCCGGGAGAATGCCAGCAGGTCAGTGATCAGCGCATGCATCCTGACAGCGCCGTCAACGGCAAACGCGATGAAGTCGTCCGCATCGGCATCCAGCTTTCCCTTGTATCGCCGCTCCAACAGTTGCACATAGCTTGACACCATCCGTAACGGCTCCTGAAGATCATGGGAGACCACATGGGCAAACTGCTCCAAGTCCCTGTTGCTTCGCTCCAGATCCTCGGTCCGTTCGCGCAGCATTTCCCCGGTCTGCCTGGACACGGTGATATCGACTCCCATTTTCAGAACAAGAGGTGATCCGTCGGTGTCGGCAAGGTGACTGTCATGGATCATGTATGTCTCGTCATTGTCACGCTTCCATTCCCATATTTGCGTTTCCTCTGTCTTGAAAACCTCGAACGTGGGACATACTTCGCAGGGTTTGTCCCTTCCCCGGATCACCTCATAACAGAGTCTGCCCTCGGGATCACCGAACAGGTTCCGAAATTTCATGTTCGCATATCGGATGGTGTGATCCGGGGCCTGGAGATAGACAAATGCCGGTATTTTCTCCAGGGTCGAGAAAAACCTTTCCCTTTCAGTCCGCAGCGATTCTTCAGACTCTCTGCGTTCTTTTATCTCCTGTTCCATATCCCTTTGCAGTTCCCGAATTCTCAGATGCGTCCGAACCCGGGCCAGCACCTCTTCTTCCTGGAACGGTTTGGTGATGAAGTCAACTCCTCCGACAGAAAAGGCTTTTACCTTATCTTCCGCTTCATTAAGAACGCTGATAAAGATCACGGGAATATCCCGCGTCCTTTCATCGGCCTTTAACGCTTTGCAGACTTCGTATCCGTCCAGATCGGGCATTCTGATATCAAGCAGGATCAGATCCGGCAGGATTGTCCGCGCGCCTGACAATGCCAGCCTGCCGTTCGGCGCGGGCCGGACTTCATAGCCCTGATCTGTCAGCAACCCGGACAAAAGCCGCAGGTTTTCGGGTGTGTCATCAGCAATTAGAATATTTACACGATGAGCATTATTCATTTTCTTCCTCCAGTTTCCGGGATTCCTGAAGCAACGCCAGAATCCTTTCGTATTCGAAATTATCCATGCTTATGTCCAGCGCATCGGCAAGCGCGGCATTCTGTCCGCGGATGCGCTCGGTAAGGTCGGAGACCCGGGTCGGATCAAGACTCCGTATGGCCTGCTCCAGTTCTGCCCGCAGTTCCGCAGGCAGGGCGGTCAGCGCATCCGCAGTGAGCGGAATCCGGTCCTGTTCCTCTGTTCCCGGTTCCCGGGCAGGCTCATCATAAACATACCGCACCCCCAGATGTTTCCGCATCATGTCGAAAATCTCCGAGTCCCTGAACGGCTTGCGCACAAAATCATTGCAGCCCGCGGACAGCACGACAGCCCGTTCCGCTTCAAATACGCTTGCCGTCACCGCTATGACGGCCGTGGCCTGGCCTTTTGTCGAGGCCTTGATCCTTTTTGTCGCCTCATAACCGTCCATGACCGGCATCCGCATGTCCATGCAGATCAGATGGGGTTGCCATTCCTCCCAGATTTCCACCGCCTCCTTGCCGTTTTCGGCTTCCCGGAGCTCAAAGCCCAGCGGTGCCAGCAATCTCATCAGCAGCAGCCGGTTGCTCTCTCTGTCGTCAGCGACCAGAATCCGGTAACGGGGCTGACCGGGTTCCAAAGCGATGACGCGTCTCTCCGGTGCCGCGGTTCCGGTCCCCGCACCTTCTGCCGCGTCAGCCCGAATCCCGAACCTGAAAACAGTTCCCCTGCCGACCTCGCTCTCAACGGTGATATCACCGCCCATCATCTGAACGAATTTCCGGCTGATGGCCAGTCCCAGGCCCGTCCCCTCCTGGGATTTCTGACCGGTTTCGGTCTGCACGAAAGCATCGAAAAGGCTGTCCAGCTCATCAGATGCGATGCCCTCGCCGGTGTCCTCCACCTCGAAGTGGATTGTCAGTTGACGGTTGACGGTTGACGGTTGACGGTTGACGGTTTCCGGTTGACGGTTTCCGGTTGACGGTTGTTCGTCGTCCGTCGTCCGTTGTCTGTTGTCACTTGCAAGCGACGACCGACCACCGTCAACTGTCAACCGACAACTGTCAACTGTCAACCGACAACTGTCAACCGTCAACCGGCAACTGTCAACCGACAACCGACAACTGACCCCCCCTTCTTTCGTGAACTTGATAGCGTTGCCGAGCAGATTCACGAGCACCTGCCGCAGTTTGCTTTCATCTGTCCGTATATGCTGCGGGACGCCGGCATCGCAGTCAAAAATTAGTTGCAGCCCCTTTTCTTCGGCCTTCAGGCAAAACATACTTTCCACATCATCCAGAACGCGATACAGGTCGAAGTCTTTCTCACTGAGAACGGTGCGTCCGGCCTCGATCTTCGACATGTCCAGCACGTCGTTGATGAGGTGCAGCAGATTTTCCCCGCTGCGGCGGATGATTGCCAGATTCTCTTTTTCTCCGGACGGGATTGCCCGGCTGCGATCCATCACCCGGGTGAATCCGAGAATCGCGTTCAGCGGGGTGCGGAGTTCGTGGCTCATGTTTGCCAGAAACTCGCTTTTGGCATGATTGGCAACTTCCGCCCTCTCTTTGGCAACGGCAAGCTGCTGATTCGATTTTGCCAGTTCACGGGTCCGGTCATGCACGATCTCTTCCAGGTGGTCCATGTTGTGACGCAGTTTTTTGGACATGCTGTTGAAAGCATTCGTCAGCTCATACAGTTCCCTGCCCGGAGAGGGTGCGACCTCCTCACCGAGATGTTCCTCGCGCTGTGCGATCCTGTTCGCCGTGCCGCGGATTCTGTTCAGGGGGGCAAGCACCATCCGTCTGTGTATAAGATGCTGACATGCGAAAAGGATCAGCAGAATTGCCAGCAGAACCAGGGACAGTTGCCAACTGAACCGGTCAGCCCGGGCATACGGTATGTCCAGAGGAATCCTCATGGAAATGGCTGAAAGCACATCCCCCTCCCGTCGTCCGAAACTCCGCGTTGGGCCGTACCTGTCCACAAGACCGGCAGGCGCTCTCTCCGGTGTGTCGTGGCAGCGCAGGCAGGATTTCTCCATCACCTCGCCGCGGCGCAGCACAACCAGGTAATGTCGGCCGTCCCACACGCGTTCGGCCAAATGTCTGACGAGCTGCGGATTTTCATTGAGTTCCTCAAGGAACGCCCTCTCATATTCATCCGCCTCATTTTCGGGACTGCGGGCGTTGACAGCGCATTCCTTGTAATAATAATCAGCAGGTTCCAGCGATCTGAAATATTTGTCAATCTCTCTGACAGCATAAGTGGACGACATCCAGGCCGGTTCGAAATATTCCTCAGGCCGGTAAGGATCGGTCAGATCAAACAGAACCGGCTTGAGATTCTGAGAGAAATAAGTGTGCGTTGCCAGATTCCGGTCCAGAATGAGTCTCGCCTTTTCTTGTGCCTCATGGACCGCCTGCTGCCGCATGGTGTGATTGACAAGCATGACAACAATCACAGCAACCACAGTGAAGGTTATACCAATAGTAACAGCAAGGTATGTGCTGAGACTTGCCTTAGTTTTTTCTATTCGCTTCTTCATAAGACATCTCCTTGAAGGGTTAAGGGTTAAGGGGGTTAAGGGTTAAGGGTGTTAATGGTTAAGGGTTAAGAGGTTAGGGGCTAGGGTCATTATGAATGAAATGACACATTTTTTCCCTAATACCTGACCTTAGCCCTTATATTAATTCCTGTTTTTTGGATTGTCAATTAATTTAGGGCAACCATACAAGAAGTTCTGATTATAACGCCTTTTGCTCTTAAGGGTTAAGGGAGTTAAGGGTTAAGGATTAAGGATTAAGGATCAGGTCTTAGGGAGAAAAAGTGTCATTTCATTCATAATGGCCCTAACCTCTTAACCCTTAACCCTTAACCCTCCTTAATCGGTATGGCGAAACAAAACAGAGAGCCTGCGCCTTCCCTGGATTCCACCCAGATCCGCCCGCCGTGACGCTCGACGATTTTCTTGCAGATTGCCAGTCCGATGCCTGTCCCCGGATACTTGTCCCTGGTGTGCAGACGCTGGAAAATCACAAATATCCGGTCATAATATTCCGGAGCGATGCCGATGCCGTTGTCCTGAAAAGAGAAAATCCACTCCCCCTCCTTCTTCTCCGCTGATATATGGATACGAGGCGGTTTTTCTTTGCAGAATTTCAGGCCATTCGCGATGATGTCCTGAAACAGCAGGATCATCTGGGAACTCTCGGCAACGACTGCCGGAAGGGGGTCGTGAGTCACCACAGCCCCGCTTTCCCGAACGGAAGCTCTCAGATTTGTCATTGCTTCCGTAAGAACAGCCTCTGTATCCACGATCCCGAAGGTTCTTTCTCCTGCTCCCACCCGCGAGAATGCGAGCAGGTCATCAATCAGCATCTTCATTCTCACAGCCCCGTCAACAGCAAACTCGATAAAGTCGTCCGCATCCGTGTCCAGCCTCCCCTTGTAACGCCGGGCCAACAGTTGGACATAGCTGGCAACCGTCCTTAACGGCTCTTGGAGATCATGGGATGCCACATAAGCAAACTGTTCCAAGTCCCTGTTGCTGCGCTCCAGTTCCCGGGTTCGCTCGCGCAGGGCATCTTGCGCATGTTTGCGCAGGGTAATATCGCGGGTGAATACGGCCACCCCCGTAATCTTTCCATCAGCCCCCCGAATCGGGTTCAAGTCATTCTCAAAATAATGCTCACCATCCGTCCAGAGCAGTGAAGTCTCCATCTTGAACCGCTCGCCGGCCAATGCGCGGTCATAGCACTCTTTCCAGAAGTTCAGAAACTCTTCCGGGTAATCTTCTGACAGGACTGTATGACCAATCGCTATCTCAGGCCTGCCTGACCTGCGAACCGAGTCATTAAATGCCGCGTTGCAGGTGATTAGCCGGTAGTTCGGATCAACAGAGAAGATCAGCTCGTGCGTATTATCCAGAACCATTCTCAGAGTTTCATTTGCCTTTATTAATTCGGAAGTTTTTTCTTCAACAACACTCTCCATATTTTCCAATGTTTTCTTAATCTTCCGGTTTGCCGCTTCCAGTTCGGCAGTGCGTTCCGCGACCCGGCGGGAAAGCCTGCGGTTGAAAATAAGAAGTGTGGCCAGGAGTGCAATTCCCACGGATATAAGGACCGTCACCAGTGTAATGACCTGAAGTTCACGCTCTGAATAGCCTGCAAGAATTTTTCTGCCCCACCATTTGTCATAAATACGGCTGTATTCACCGCTCTTCCGTACTTTGGCAATTCCCTGATTCAGTAAATCCAGAGCCTCTTTGTTCCCTTGTCTGACAACCATTGAATAGGTCAGTCTCCTTAATGGTTCGCCGATTATCTTTGTCTTGTCTCCCATCCTCAGCTTCTGGATAAAATAAAGAATAATCTGTTTCGGATATATAAACGCGTCTGCCCTGCCCGAGACCAGTTCGTAAAGCCCCTCCACAGGCGTCTTTACAACATGACAGCGGATTTCCGGAAACTGCTGCAAATAAAGATGCGTAATATGCTTGTTGACACAGGCCACGGTCTTGCCTTTCAAAGATTCAAAGCCTGTAATATCATACTGTTCTGCTCGGACAAAGATCGCCTCGGGCATCTCGATAATCGGATCTGTGTAGTCAAGAAACTTATCTCTTTCTTCTGTGTATCCGGCATCATGGATAAAATCCGCTTTGCCCCGGGCGACCCATTCCAATACCTCAGTCCAGTGAGAAGAGTGAATATGGGTCACTTTGCCGCCAATTGCCTTTATCACAGCGTTTGAAAGATCGTAACCGAACCCGGTGAGGTTCCCGTCTTTGTCAAGCAGATTCATGGGGGGAAAATTGTTTGATGAAGCGCATACAAAATTCCGGGATTTATATTTGCCCTCGTCCTGAGCATACACCTGAGCATACACCTGAGCATACAATGGCCCGCAAGTTGCATGGATCATCAGAAAAATTATTATGATTACACTCAGCAAAACCGTTCTTTCCTTTCCTTTGTTCGTGATTATGTTCAACTTTTCGTTCATCAGCTTGCATCTCCTCATTTTTCAGTGCATCTTCGTATCCGTCCATGCCGGGCATTCTGATATCAGGCAGGATCGCCCGTGAGCCTGGCAAGGCTTCATAATGGCCCTAACCTCTTAACTCTTAACTCTTAACTCTTAACCCTTAACCCTTAAGTCCTTAACCCTTAACCGGTATGGTGAAACAAAACAGAGAGCCGGCGCCTTCCCGGGATTCCACCCATAAGCGACCGCCGTGACGCTCGACGATTCTCTTGCAGATTGCCAGCCCCATGCCGGTCCCCGGATATTTGTCCCTGGTGTGCAGACGCTGGAAAATCACAAATATCCGGTCAGAATGTTCCGGCGCGATGCCGATGCCGTTGTCTTTGAAAGAAAATATCCGCTCCCCCTCCTTCTTCTCTGCTGTGATGTGAATACGGGGCGGCTCTTCCCCCCTGAATTTTATGGCATTGGAGATGAGATTCTGGAACACCCGGGTCAGTTGGGAAGCGTCGGCAATGACAGACGGAAGCGCGTCATGAGTTACCTCGGCCCCGCTCTCTCTGATGCTCACACTCAGATTGGCCAGTGTCTGCTCAAGAATATCCTCTGTTTCCACAGGCCCGAAGAGCTTTCCCCGGGTTCCCACCCGGGAGAATGCCAGTATCTCTTTAAGCAGTGTACGCATCCTGGTAGCGCCGTCAACGGCAAACGCGATGAAGTCGTCCGCATCGGCATCCAGCTTTCCCTTGTATCGCCGCTCCAACAGTTGCACATAGCTTGACACCATCCGTAACGGCTCCTGAAGATCATGGGAGACCACATGGGCAAACTGCTCCAGGTCCCTGTTGCTTCGCTCCAGCTCCTCGGTCCGTTCGCGGAGCATGGCATTCTTTTCCTTTATATCCCTTTGCATGTCCCGAATGCCCATATGCGTCCGGACCCGGGCCAGCACCTCTTCTTCCTGTAACGGTTTGGTGATGAAGTCAACTCCTCCGAGAGAAAAGGCTTTCACCTTATCTTCCGTTTCGTGAAGCGCGCTGATAAAGATCACGGGAATATCCCGAGTATTTTCATCCGCCTTTAACGCTTTGCAGACTTCGTATCCGTCCAGATCGGGCATTCTGATATCGAGGAGAACCAGATCGGGAAGTTCTCTCTGTGCGGTCAGAAGACCCATGCGGCCATTTGACGCCGGGCGGACTTTATACCCGGTATCGGCCAGCATCCTGTGCAAAAGACGCAGATTTTCCAGTTTGTCGTCAACAATCAGTATATTTCCCTGAGATGTTTCTCTCTTATGATCACACATCCTTATTCTCCTTTCCTCTCTTCTGAAAGAGGGCCAGAATTTTATCATAGCGGAAATCCCCGACCAGCGCGGCCAGTCCGCGGGCCAGAGACGCATTGCGGGAACGGACTTCATCCAGCAATCCATCCATCATCTCCATGTCGATCCGGGCCGCGGCGTCTTCCAGTGCATTCCGCAACGCCGCTGGCAGGGCTGCAATGGCAGCCGGCGTCAGCGCATCCGTCATATCCTGCTCCCCGTTTCCCGCGTCTCGCCCTTCGTCTTCTTCATACACATACCGCACTCCCAGATGTCGGTGCAGCACGTCGAACATCTCCGACTCCCTGAACGGCTTGCGCACAAAATCATCGCATCCCGCGGAGAGCACGACAGCCCGCTCCTCCTCAAACGCGCTGGCCGTCACCGCGATGATCGCCGTGGCCTGGCCTTTTGTCGTGCCCTTTATCCTTTTTGTCGCCTCATAACCATCCGTGACCGGCATCCGCATGTCCATGCAGATCAGATGGGGTTCCCATTCCTCCCAGATTTCCACCGCGTCTTTGCCGTTTTCCGCCTCCCGGAGATCAAAGCCCAGAGGCACCAGCAATCTCATCATCAGTAGCCGGTTGCTCTCCCTGTCGTCAGCGACCAGAATCCGGTAACGGGGCTGACCGGGTTCCAACGCGATGACGCGTCTTTTCGGGCGCGCTGTTTCGATCTCCGCATCCTCTGCTGGCTCAACCCGAATTTCAAACCTGAAAAGAGTTCCCTTGCCGACCTCGCTTTCAACGGTGATATCGCCGCCCATCATCTGAACGAATTTCCGGCTGATGGCCAGTCCCAGTCCCGTCCCCTCCTGGGATTTCCGTCCGGTTTCGGTCTGTGCGAAAACATCGAAAAGGCTGTCCAGTTCATCGGGGGCAATACCCTCGCCGGTGTCCTCCACCTCGAAGCGGATTGTCAGTTGACGGTTTCCGGTTTCCGGTTTCCGGTTGACGGTTGACGGTTTCCGGTTGACGGTTGACGGTTTCCGGTCATCCGTTGTCTCTGGTTTGTTGTCACTTGCAAGTGACGGCCGACCACTGTCAACTGTCAACCGACCACTGTCAACTGTCAACCGACCACTGTCAACCGTCAACCGACAACTGTCAACCGTCAACCGACAACTGCCCTCATTCGTGAACTTGAGCGCATTGCCGAGCAGATTCACGAGCACCTGACGCAATTTGCCCTCATCTGTCCGTATATGTTGCGGGACGTCGGCATCGCACTCAAAAACCAGTTGCAGCCCCTTTTCTTCGGCCTTCAGGCAAAAGATACTTTCCACATCATCCAGAACGCGATACAGGTCGAAGTCTTTCTCACTGAGAACGGTGCGTCCGGCCTCGATCTTCGACATGTCCAGCACGTCGTTGATGAGGTTCAGCAGATTTTCCCCGCTGCGGCGGATGATTGCCAGATTCTCTTTTTCCTCGGGCGGGATTGCCCCGCTGCGATCCATTATCCGGGCAAATCCGAGAATTGCGTTCAGCGGGGTGCGAAGTTCGTGGCTCATGTTGGCCAGGAACTCGCTTTTGTATGCACTGGCTTTTTCAGCTCTGATTGCCATGTTGCGGGCTTGTTCCGCGGCCTTTTTACGTTTCCTTATCTCATTTAGCAAAAACAAGCTCAGGATCAGCATTATGATAAGTACGCACAGTATCGCCGCCAAGATGAATTTTTGCTTCAAATATTGTTTCCTGGTTTGAAAAATGACTTCCGCATGTTGCCATTTTGCCAATATTTTCGTGTAGGTTCCGTCTCCCCTGATTTCAGCGAGCGCTCTGTTGATTTCCGTCAGGAGTTCCGTGTTTCCCTTCCTCACTGCGATGGCGGAGTCGCTTTTTTCAATTGCCTCACCGGCAATCCTGATGCCTCTGATATTGTTTTCCGCCAGTACGAATGAGCCGACCCAGCGGTCTGCCACAACAGCGTCAACAGCACCG
Organism: Desulfobacterales bacterium HSG2; assembly: GCA_030378035.1. Taxonomy (GTDB): domain Bacteria; phylum Desulfobacterota; class Desulfobacteria; order Desulfobacterales; family 4be13; genus JAUCGI01. The sequence goes on along the minus strand of JAUCGI010000010.1, from coordinate 7,588 downwards.
TCAGCCAATAAATGAAATCCTCTGACAATATCCGGAATTATGACTGTTTTTATTAACGGATCCCGCTTTAAAATATTAATCGGCAACCCTTTCTCCTCAACACCGACTGTAAGCCTCCTCAGACTGGCAATGTCATAAATGCCGTCTCTGCCGGCAGATATGAATATGGAGAATTCTGATTCCAGAAGGGGGGCTGAAAAATCATACAGTTTCCTCCGTTCCTTGGTGGCATTTATCTGAAGGAGCGCATCAGCCTTCCCCGCAAGCACAAGCCGCTGCGCCTCCGTCCAATCCATGTACCTGAATCTGACAGGACGCGTCATTCGTTCTTTAATCGCCTCGGCAATATCAACGACAATGCCGGCCGGTTTGTTTTTTTCAAAATAGATCATGGGAGGCAATGTGTGATTGCCAAGAAACAGAAGAGGGGGTTTCGCGGAATCATATTCTTCAGCAGATGCGGACAGCCGGGAATACGCCAATTTAAAAAGATGGGACATTTCAATACCGGTTTTCTCCCCGGTGTCGACGTCTCCGGAAGAAGCAAAAGCCGCCATAAGCCTCATAAAGCACACCGAAAACAGAAACAGCATACCTGCCATTTTCGCCAACGAAAAATTTCCGAGTCGTTTCTTCATTTCATCCTCCTTTTTCTAAGGGAGTAAGGGTTAAGGGGTTAAGGGTTAAGGATTAAGGGTTAAGGGTTAAGGGTTAAGGGGTTAAGCATCATAGGAATGAAATGACACATTTTCCTCAACCCTTAACCCTTAACCCTTAACGCCTTGACCCTTAACCCTTAACTCCTTAACTCCTTAACTCCTCAACTCCTCAACTCCTCAACTCACCAACTCACCAACTCCTCAACTCCTCAACTCCTCAACTCCTCAACTCCTCAACTCCTCAACTCACCAACTCACCAACTCACCAACTCACCAACTCACCAACTCACCAACTCACCAACTCACCAACTCACCAACTCCTAAACTCCTCAACTCCTCAACTCCTCAACTCCTAACCCTCAACCTAAACCAGAAATCCTCAATAAAATTCACCACACTGAGGAACTTGTCAAGGTCAACGGGCTTGCTGATATAGCAGTTGGCACGAAGATCATAGCTTTTGAGAATGTCTTCATGATCCCGGGATGTGGTCAGGATCAGCACCGGAATTCGTTTCAGTTTTTCATCAGCCCTGATCTCCGCAAGCACTTCGTGTCCGTTTTTTCTGGGAATGTTCAGATCCAGCAGAATGATGTCCGGGCGCACCGCGTCGGCATACTCCCCCTCACGGCGCAGAAACTCCATTGCCTTCACCCCGTCTTCCACGACGTGCAGCTTGTGGAGCAATTTTCCCTCACTGAAAGCTTCCTGTGTGAAAAGCACATCTCCGGGATTGTCTTCCACAAGCAGAATCTGAAATGTCCGATAACCTGTTTCCTTATTCATAGCAGTTTTTCCTCCTTAATTGGTATTGTAAAATGTCCGATTATCTGTCTCCGTCATCATGGCAGTTTTCCTCCTTAATCGGTATGGTGAAACAAAACAGAGAGCCGGCACCTTCCCGGGATTCCACCCATAATCGCCCGCCGTGACGCTCGACGATTCTCTTGCAGATTGCCAGCCCCATGCCGGTTCCCGGGTATTCGTCCCTAGTGTGCAGACGCTGGAAAATCACAAATATCCGGTCAGAATATTTCGGAGCGATGCCGATGCCGTTGTCTTTGAAAGAAAATACCCACTCCCCGTCGTTCTTCTCCGCTGTGATATGGATGCGGGGCGGCTCTTCCCCCCGGAACTTCACGGCATTGGCGATAAGGTTCTGGAACACCCGGGCCAGTTGGGAAGCGTCGGCAATCACTCTCGGAAGCGCGTCGTGAGTCACCACCGCGCCGCTTTCCCTGATGCTCACACTGAGATCTGTCAGGGTCTGCTCAAGAATATGCTCCGCTTCCACAGGCCCGAAGGGCTTTCCACGGGTTCCCACCCGGGAGAATGCCAGCATCTCATTGATCAGCGTATGCATCCTGGCAGCGCCGCCAGTGGCAAAGCCGATGAAGTCGTCCGCATCGGAATCCAGCTTTCCCTTGTATCGCCGCTCCAACAGTTGCACATAGCTTGACACCATCCTCAGCGGTTCGGTCAGGTCATGGGAGACCGCATAAGCGAACTGCTCCAGGTCCCTGTTGCTCCGTTCCAACTCTTTGGTTTGCCTCTCCAGTGCCTTCTTTGCGTATTCAGCCTGGGTGACGTCTTCAACCGTGCAGATCATTCCGATATATTCATTATCCTTTGTTCTGGGAATCAGCCACCCGGATTGGTAACTCTCCCGTCCTTCAGGGGTTACCACGGGAACCGCATCATAAAAGACCGGTTTCAGCGAGTTCTTTGCCTCCTCATAGTATGGCCTGAAGAATCGGAGGGTGCTCTCCGGGAACCCGGTCAGGACATGGACATTTTCAAACTGGTCCGGGGGGATGCCCGCGATGATCCCCATGCCTCTGTTCGCGTAGAAGATGACGTCATCTTTATCCGTCACCCATACGCCGTTGATGATCCCGTCCAAGATGCTATGGTAGAAATCTATGGTCTCCCCGAGTGCTTGTTCACGCTGGCTGATATCTCTGAACAGAAGATCATAAGGTTTTTTCAGACCGGTTTCAATAATGGCTTTGTAAATCAGATAGAACGAGACAATCTTTAAAAAGTGCCCCACGGCATTGAACACTCCGTAAGCATCAGCATAAAGGGTGAAAGAGAATTCCGAGCCGATGGTCACGAGAACGGACGCGGATATGAGTTTCAGAACAATCCTGTCATAATATTCCCGCTTCTGATACAAAACAAAGACTGATCCGGCAAGAACCAGACAAATAATGTATTCACTGACTTTTTTAAAGAGCGTCAGTCCTGTTCCCTCAATAAAACAATCCGGGAAAATGTTCAGAAATATCGCCCCGAGAAACACAGAAACGATGAGCGTATAAAGAACAAATACGAAACCGGGTTTCAGTTTCCGATTGAGAAACAGCAGCGCGATGAGCAGGGAGAGACTTTCGACATACCGGCCGGCAATCCAGATTTGCGCGGTCAGATTGGTGCCGTATCCCCGAAATATTCCCATGCCCGGGTAAGCCAGCGTATGGAGCATATCCATCCCGGCGATGAACAGGTATGCGATGCCGATGAACAGAATATAATGGTTTGTCAGAAAAGCACGCGAGTTCCAGGCAATCATAAAAATACCGCATGCCACGACAATGCTGAACATCTCGGCAAGGCTGTGGAACAGCAGATAATTGTAGAACTTGGTAAGGTACAATCCTGCCAAAACGGATATGCCGAAAAGAAGATTAACGGACATATCGGATATGACCAAAGATTTTTTCATAATGCTCCTTTTTGTAAGTAGTGTGAAATAAAATACACCCCTAACAGTCTCTATAACCGACAGCAGTTATCAGAATTCGGACAGAGTGTCAAGCAAATTTTCGTGAACGTGAACATGAACGTGAACGTGAACGTGAACGTGAAGGTCAACGTGAACGTGAACGTGAACGTGAACGTGAACTTACCCCGTAACTGAATGTTCATGTTCAAGTTCACGTTCACGTCTACGTTCACGTTTCACGTTCACGTTCACGTTCACGTTTCACGTTCACGTTCACGTTCACGTCTACGTTCACGTTTCACGTTCACGTTTACGGACAGAGTGGTCTCCCCGGAAAGCGTTATAATCAGAAGATATTCAGAAAGCTGATAATTTCCGTCAGCGTCTCCTGAGCATCCTCGAAGTCATAGCTGTTCAACTGCTCTTTAAGCAGAAGGATCTGTTCATCAGCCCCGGAACCGCCCAGATAATTCTTCAGATTATCCGTATGTTCGAGAGCTTCGGCATCGCCCTCCCGAATAAGATCGGCCAGTTCGGTCAGAAGCGCCTTCGCCTCTGAGATGTCCCACTGTCCCCTGCCATCTGTCCCCTGCCATCTCTCCCCTGTTCCGCTCTCCTCTGTCTTTTTCAGAGTTCCGACAGACTGCAACACCTGATTCAGCGATTTTTCAAGCCTGCACATGAGAACGTCCCTGTTTTCATCTCTGTTTTTCATAATTGCCGACTCCAGTTCACCCGCCGCGGCGTACAGCTCCCCGGCACCCATATTCCCCGCAACCCCTTTGAGCGTATGCACCATCTGTCTGGCATCCCCGGCATCTCCCCTGTCCCGTGCCTCTCTGACGGCATCGGCCGCGCCCGCATAGTCATCATAAAACTCGGTCAGAAGCTTTCTGTAAAGTTTCCTGTTCCCCCCAACCCGCCTCAGAGCGGATTCCGTGTCAATTCCGGGCAGAGTTTTCGGGAATGCCGCATCCCCCTCCTCTCCGGTTTTCTTATGCCCGGGGACAGGCGTTTCTCTCTCCCCGGGCTTTATCCGTCTGAGCAGAACGGAGAACAGGTGATCTGGGTCTATGGGCTTGCTCACATAGTCGTCCATCCCGACTTCCAGGCATCTCTCCCGCTCTCCGGTCATGGCATGGGCGGTCATGGCGACAATGGGAAGATGAACGCTGTCCCGGGCTTCCCACTCTTTCTCCCGCCTCCGAATCTCCCTTGTTGCCTCGTATCCGTCCAGTTCCGGCATCTGGATGTCCATGAGCACGAGATCGTAATCGGATGCTGCCACCGCTGCGACCCCTTCCCTGCCGTTGTTTGCCACTTCCACTGTCATCCCCGCATTCTCCAGCAGTCCGGCGGCCACCTGCTGATTGATCTTGTTATCCTCGACCAGAAGAATTCTTGCCCCCCTGATGCGTTTCAGCGCCTCGGATGCCCTGATCTTCCGTTTCTCCGGCCGGGATTCGGAGTTTGCTTTCTTCCCGAAGATATTCATAATCGTATCGAAGAGTACGGACGGTTCAACCGGCTTCATAAGAAACGCATCCGCCCCTGCTTTCTCTGCCTGGTACATCATCTCTTTCCTGCTGTGGGCAGTCAGCAGGATAATGCCCGGTATCCGGGAGAGCCGGGGATTCCGCCTTATGCGCTTTGTTATCTCAATTCCGTCCGGCCCGGGCATTTTCCAGTCGAGGATTGCAAGCTGGTACGGCCTCTCCTCGGACGCATCTTCTATCAGCGTGAGCGCCTCTCTGCCGGAAGCTGCCGCTGTGACCTCGAAAGAGAATGAGGAAAGGATCTTCTTCATAATATCCCGCTCGATCATATTGTCATCGGCAACCAGAACCCGCACTCCGCGAAGATCCTCCGGCGTCACGGGACGTTTTTTTTCTTCTTCCGGCTGTCGTCCGAACTTTGCGGTAAACATGAAAACGCTTCCCCTGCCCGTATCGCTTTCAACGCTGATCTCCCCTCCCATCATCTCTGTCAGGCGCTTGCAGATGGCCAGACCCAGACCGCTTCCGCCGTAATTCCGGGTGACAGAGCCGTCGGCCTGGGAAAAGGGGCGGAACAGCCCGGATATCTGCTCCGGTGTGAGCCCGATTCCGCTGTCTCTGACAGAAAATCTGAGCAGCGCATTGCCCGGGTTTTTTCTGACCGTCTCCACACTGACAAGAACCTCCCCGGTTTCCGTGAATTTGACAGCGTTTCCTGTCAGATTGGTGAGGATCTGTCTCAGGCGCAGCGGATCTCCGACCAGGGAACACGGCACATCCCCCGGAAGCGAGAAGAGCAGGTCAATCCCTTTCTCCTCAGCCTGTATGCCCATCAGGTCGGAGATATTGCCGAAAACATCTTCCAGATTAAAATTCACTGACTCCATTTCAAGTTTGCCCGCCTCGATTCTGGAGAAGTCGAGGATATCGTTGATCAGCCCGAGAAGGGAATGCGCGGAGGAATGAACTTTGGTGAGATAATCCTGCTGTTTGCCTGTCAGCTCCGTCTGAAGGGCCAGGTGGCTCAGGCCGATGACCGCGTTCATGGGGGTGCGGATTTCGTGGCTCATTTTGGCCAGGAATTCGCTTTTGGCCCGGTTGGCGGCTTCGGCCTCTTTCCCGGACCGGCGGGCTTCCTCAAACAGCCGGGCATTCTCAATCGCCCCTGATATCTGGCCGGCAACTGTCTCCGCCAGTCTCATTTCATTCTCTGTGAACCCCCGGTTCCCCTGGTCGGTGGAAAGGCTGAGTGCGCCGATTATTTTGTCAGACACCCGCAAAGGCACAATCATCACACACGTCACTCCCCGGACGCGCATCAGTTCATGCACAGGTTCAAGCAGGCGATTGGTTTGCGCCCGGGGTATGATGAGGGACCGTCCCGTTCTGAGAACTTCTTCAAGTCCGGGGGATTTGGGCATCTCACAATTCATCAGGTCCGGTCCCTGTCTGTATGCGGTGTATCGTGCGAATACTGTCAGTTTCCGCCGGGCGTCATCAAATAAGGCGATATTGACGCCGCCGGCATTCACCAGTTGTCCGATCTTCCGGGTCACGATTTCCAGGGCGGTTTTCAGATCAGGCATGGTTGTCATGGTCCGGGCAATGCTGTTGAGCATTGAGAGCTCGTCAACGCGGACTTTCAGTTCGTCATTCGCCTTTCTGACGGCTTCCTCGCTCCTCCTCTTATCCGTGATATCATTGCCTATGCACAGAAGTTCGAGTATGCGTCCGTCCCTGTCTTTAAGCAGTTTGTTCGTCCAGGCCACCCAGACACGCTCGCCGCTGCTCCGCATGTTTTCATTCTCATTGTAGCGGTACTTTTCCGGATGCTGTGCGATGTCATCCATCAGGGTCGCAAGATTACGCCCGGTTGATTCTGTTTCGGGAACAATCGTGCCCACCACACTTCTGCCGAGAATCTCATTCCCGGTGTAACCGAAGAACTCCCGGGCGAAGTCGTTGAGGAAGGTGATCTTCCATTCCGGAGTCACCCGCAGAATGATACTGTTCGCATTCTGAACAAGTTCCCGGTATCTTTGCTCGCCCCGCCGCAGTTTCTCCTCCACTTTCTTCCGCTCATTGATATCCCTGGCAATATGCACGCTGCCGGTCAGCTCTCCGTCCTCGTCAAAGATGGGAGACGCGGTGACGATAAAGTGGCCGCCGAGACATTCCTCATGAACCTCACTCACATGCTCCCGGCCGTCTTTCAGCAACTGTGAATGCGGACAGAACGAAGGCGGATGATCCGTCCCGTGAACACTGGCATGGCAGGCCTGACCGATGCACATTTCCGGCAGAAGGCCCAAACGGTCCGCCATGGCTTTGTTGACCTGCGTGATTCGGTGGTTCTTATCCAGAATCGCGACAAGATCCGGCACCGCGTCAAAGGTCTGTTCCCACTTCTCTCTTGCCTTCAGAAGCGACTCCTCGGTCAGTTTGCGCTCGTTGATATCCTGCACGGAACCTGACAGCCTCACTGTTTTGCCGTTCTCCCGGCGCGCCTTTCCGATGGTGCGGATCCATAAGGTTTTCCCTTTTGCCGTCGTGAGCTGCAGTTCCAGATCCCAGGGCTTGCCATGTTCGACCGCCTTTCTCATCGCCCACTCAAGAGCGGGCCTGTGCTCAGGCGCATAAAATTTCATGGACTCCCCGGGATTCGGCTTGTAATCCGGGGGAACTTCGTGAATACGACAGACTTC
>JAUCGI010000066.1:3164-26450 GCA_030378035.1 Desulfobacterales bacterium HSG2 | reverse complement strand
TGGTAAATGCTTGATATTAAAAGAATTGTTTGTTTATTTTAGCTTAAAACAGTGCCCATATCGCCCCTTTTGGGGTCAAAAAGAGCGATATAGGAAGAACGTATGTTCAGCTACTGAATACTGACTGCGGCAACAAAAAAGCTGTGGTTCAGGCAAGTCACAAATCGTAAAAGAAAATATAACCAATCGTTTGTCGTGTCAAGTTAAATCCAGATCGATATTGTTGTCCGGCGGGTGATCGCTCTGACACCTTCTTGCAGAGCCTGCTCCGGCACTACAGTGAACTGATCGGACTCACATCCGGCAGGATTCGCCGCGGCGCTGATCCTGCACGGGGCATTGCGGAAACTGACCGGGCAGCTTCCGACACGGACATTCTGGGCAGAAAGAACGCGGAAGCGTCGGAACGGTTGCGGGAAATGATGTCCGTGTTTCAGACCGAAATGTCCGGCGGTATGTCAGTCTCGGCCAATGATGGCGAGTCGGGGCGGGCGGATGTGAAAAGTTTCGCTTTTCAAGCACATTCACCTTTATGTTATAGCCGGCGCTATGAGCAAATGTTTCCCCGTAAATACTCCGTTCACCCCATTGATTCGGAAATGGGGCTGTTATACTGTTGGATGCATTCAGGGGCTGGTGACTTGGCAAGTTTTGAAAACTTCGGAAGCCCGCGTAGGGCAAATGTCTCCCCTGAATACTCCGTTTACCCCATTGACTCAGAAACAGGGCTGTTATACTGTTGGATGCAGTCAGGGGTTGAGCAAAGTTTTAAAAACTTCGGAAGTCCTGCGTATGGGCAAATGTCCCCCCGTAAATACTCCGTTTACCCCATTGATTTGGAAATGGGGCTGTTGTACTGTCGGACGCATTCAGGGGTTGGTGAAGGAGTCAGATCGTTTTCGGGAGAAATACCGGGGAGTTTGAAAGGTTCTCCCGACTCTGAGATGGCCGGAATGATTTTTGTGGGTTTATTGGGGTATGGCCGTGCTAAGTGCTTAATATTAAATGAATTACCTGTTTATTTTGGATGTAAACAGTGCCGATAACGCTCTTTTTTGATGCTGAAAAGTGCGATATAGCCCTGAAAATGCTTATAACGGGACCTATTTTACTTATTTTTCAACCAGTTAGCATCGACCGACCCCACTCGCCACCAACCCATATATTTGACACAAATAAATCTGTTGTTAAGATTTAAGATTCAGGTTTTTCTTATCTGTCATCTGAAACTATCCGTTGCAATTAACCAGTTAACGACCGCCCCAAACAAACTGCAATCAAACTGTCGTGTTAGGGTAAATATCCCCCTGTAAATACTCCGTTTACCCCATTGACCCGGCCACAGAACTATTATACTCTCGAACATATTCAGGGTTTGGTGAAAGCGTCGGATCGTCGGAAGACGGAAGACAATATTACATCTTTCAATTTCTGCTTGTTATGTCAGATATCAATGAGGTCGATTAGGTTCAAAAATAATAAGAATCATCATAAATTACATTTTTATGCCATCATTTTTTCTGTCTGTAACATTAAAAGTTTTAAGTCTAAAATTTTAAGTCTAAAACTCGAAGGAGAATGAATGAAAAGGTTCGGATCGAGTATTTTTACCCAAATTCTGGCGATTGTGATGAGTACCTTGCTTATTATCTCCATGAATGCAGGCTCTGTTCTTGCCCGAGAAGCTGAAACCGAAATCGGCCACGATCCTCCCGCTTACTTTGTCTCTGGAAAGAGAATTAAAGTCGAAGCCGTGGTCAGAGATGATGCCGGTGTTAATCAGGTTCGATGTTATTTTCGTGCCGCCGGAGAGGCAGACTATGTCTTTGTTGAGATGAAACCGGCTAAAGGGGATACCTACGAGGGGATTCTTCCGTCGCCCAGCAAAGAGACTCGCACCATTGAATATCTATTTCTCGTGGTAAACGGACAGGATCAGGTGGTATCCACTCAGGAATATGAACTCAGTAAAGATGATGAGAAGGATCTGCCTGCCTGGCAGCAGGTGAGGTCGGAAGGAAATATTCAGGTCAGCACCGAACTGCCTGAAATGACCGAACCCCCGACCGGGTTCAGAGATTCCATTGTGATGGATGTGGTCGAGTCGTCTGTCCGGTTCGGCGTGGTTGCGGGTCTTTATGCGGGAATTAAGAGCGCGAGCGGTGCGACAGCCGGCGCGACCGGAACAACAGCAACGGCTTCCGGAGCGGTCGCGGCAGGAACCGGACTTTCGACAGTCACGATTGCCGGCATCGGCTTAGGGATCGCGGCTTTGGCCGGTGTATTGGATGGTGACGATGGTGATAGCTGGAAACCCACCGTCATTTCAGCGCCGTCGTTCATCGCTCCCGGGCAGGATAGCCTCTCCATCGGATTCAGCGAGGCAATGGATACTCAGTCCGTGAGGATTTCTGCGGATCCGAGTTCGGTCTATCGCTCCCATGCCTGGAAGGGAGAGAGCACTCTTGACATCCTGCTGTCCGGTGACACCGAGGTCGGCCAACAACTGATGTTTTTCCTGGAAGACTTCAAAGATGCTGATGGAAATCTGATGGAACCTTACCAGTTCACCGTTGATGTCAGTGACACCGGTAGTGTCAGGATCGGATGGTAAAGTGGTTCGTGAGTTGTGGTCAGTTAAACTGACAACAAGCGGCAAGTGACAGATAACAAACAACAGATTAATAAGGAGAAAAAATGACCCGATTCAATTATCATAGGCTTGTGTTTTGCGTATTTTGTCTTTTTCTGATGATCATGGTCCCGGCCTGCGGCGGGGGCGATGACTCTGCCACGGAAGATGTCCCCGGAATGGGAACCGGGGCGGTTGTCTTTCAACTGAACTGGATGGACGGGCAGCGGGCCCGCCAAGGTTTTAACTGTGCCGGCATTGCCGAGGTGACGGTCCAGATATATAATAATAATAATGAACCGCTCCTTGACGAGCCTTCCGTGTGGCCCTGTGAGGCACATGAAGGGACTCTGGAAAGAGTGCCGGCCGGGACAGATCGGATGATTGTTGTCTCAGGATTGAATGATAGTGGCAATACAGTGTTTCAAGGCGAACGGGGTGATGTCACCGTCACCATAGGGGAGACGTATGATGCCGGGGTAATTGACATGAAACAGGTGGTCAGTTTCCCCGACATCAACCTCGATGCTGCCATAAGAAAGGCAATCGGCAAATCCGAAAGAAATATTTATGCTTCGGATTTGGATGGGTTGACGTATTTGGATGCCAGTCAGAGAGAGATTAAAAATCTTGAAGGCTTACAGCATCTTTCCGATCTGACATCGCTTTGGCTTAATGAGAACATGATAAGCAATATCAGTGTGCTGGCCGAACTAATTAATCTTACGGAACTTAATCTTTCTAATAACTACTGGCTTAGCGATATCAGTCCGCTTATTGATAATAGCGGAATCGGCAGTGGTGATGAGATATTCCTAAATGACACTCCCTTAAGCGATACTTCATGTGGCGTTTATATTCCTGAGTTGGAAAGCTCGGGAGTGACAGTCTATCACAACTGTAGTGATTCCAAGCCTCCCATAGCCAGCATCACCAGACCTTCAGACGGCGCAACATTCATTCAGGGTCAGGAGATTACCTTCAGCGGCTCGGCAATCGACCCCGAAGATGGTACGGATATATCTCTTGAATGGATGATAAGCATAGGTAAGGATCAGATCAGCGTCACAGGAGAGTCCTTCACAAAAGACAACTTGGAACCGGGGACATACACCGCAGAACTGACAGCCACAGACAGCGACGGGCTCACGGGAACTGATTCGGTCATCTTTACGGTTGCTTCCGATTCCAATCCGCCCACAGCCGTCATCATCAGACCTTCAGACGGCGCAACATTCATTCAGACTCGGGAGATTATCTTCAGCGGCTCGGCAACCGACCCCGAAGACGGCACGGATATTTTTATCGAGTGGACCATAAGCAAAGACGGGTATCCGGTTGACAGCGACAGAGGAATCTCTTTCACAAGAGACAACTTGGAATCGGGGAGATACACCGCGGAACTGACTGTCACCGACAGCGACGGGCTCACGGGAACCGATTCGGTCGCCTTTACGGTTGCTCCCGGACTCAATCCGCCCACAGCGACCATCATAAGACCTTCAGAGGGCGAAGCATTCATTCAGTGTCAGAGGATTATCTTCAGCGGATCGGCTTATGATTCCGAGGACGGGGAACTTATCGGGGACTCTCTTGAGTGGACCCTGAGCGTAAAAGGAGATTCTTTTGACAGCGTAAAAGGAGACTCTTTCACAAGAGACAACCTTGCCCCGGGGACATACACCGCAGTTCTGACAGCCACCGACAACGACGGGCTTACGGGAACTGATTTGGTCACCTTTACAGTTGATTATGGGGCCAATCCGCCCACAGCCTTCATCATCAGACCTTCAGAGGGCGAAACATTCATTCAGGGTCAGAAGATTACCTTCAGCGGATCGGCAACCGACCCCGAAGACTGCACGGATATGTTTCTCGCGTGGACCATAAGCAAAGACGGGTATCCGGTTGACAGCGACAGAGGAACCTCTTTCACAAGAGACAACCTGGAATCGGGGAGATACACCGCGGAACTGACAGCCACCGACAGCGAAGGGCTCACGGGAACTGATTCGGTCATTTTTACGGTTGCTCCCGGACCCAATCCGCCCACAGCTACCATCTTCAGACCTTCAGAGGGCGAAGCATTCATTCAGGGTCAGAAGATTACCTTCAGCGGATCGGCTTATGATTTTGAGGACGGGCAACTGACCGGGGATTCTCTTGAGTGGACTCTGGGCATGGACGGCGAATTTTTTGAGAGCGTAACAGGAGACACTTTCACAAAAGAGAACCTTTCCCCGGGGACGTACAAGGCAGTTCTGACAGCTACTGACAACGACGGGCTTACGGGAACTGATTCGGTCATCTTTACGGTTGCTTCCGATTCCAATCCGCCCACAGCCGTCATCATCAGACCTTCAGACGGCGCAACATTCATTCAGACTCGGGAGATTATCTTCAGCGGCTCGGCAACCGACCCCGAAGACGGCACGGATATTTTTATCGAGTGGACCATAAGCAAAGACGGGTATCCGGTTGACAGCGACAGAGGAACCTCTTTCACAAGAGACAACCTGGAATCGGGGAGATACACCGCGGAACTGACAGCCACCGACAGCGAAGGGCTCACGGGAACTGATTCGGTCATTTTTACGGTTGCTCCCGGACCGATAGAACGAAAAGAAATCAGTTTCGGCGACGATATGACCATCACCGGCATAGTGGGTGAGGGAAATGCAGAAGGGTAATCTGTCACCTCTAAATACTCTCTCTGCCCCATTGACGTATCTCTCTATATGATAGATAATTCAGAGAAATTCGGAGAAACGGCGGATAGAACGAAAAGAAATCAGTTTCGGCGACGATATGACCATCACCGACATAGTGGGTGAGGGAAATGCAGAAGGGTAATCTGTCACCTCTAAATACTCTCTCTGCCCCATTGACGTATCTCTCTATATGATAGATAATTCAGAGAAATTCGGAGAAACGGCGGATAGAACGAAAAGAAATCAATATGTTTGACAGGGGCATTTTATTTTTTACTTAGATTCAATAACATTCAAAAAGGAGGGAAAACACAAAATAAAAAACTATAGAAGTGTTTCAAACAACAAAAACGGTAAATAAAGAGGAAAGTAGAATGAAAGAAAAATTTTGTTTCATCACAAGTGTTTTTGTTCTGTGCGGATTGTTCTTTTTTTCCGCATTGACAGGGGTAAGTTCGGCACAAATCGAACTCGACGAATTTTCGCTTAACACTGTCCCGGTCTTTGTCAATGATTTTGGCTACTCGCATGATTTTACACCATCCATTGGCGTAGAGTGGAGAGTCGATGGCATAGAAGTTGAGTCAACTTTGCGCAGTTCGGGTGGTAATTTTCGGATTGAAGTTCGGGTTATCCGTGCGGGCGGGCCCGACAAGTTAGTCGCTGCCTGGAATCAGTATGTGAGTAATGCAAATCCTGTAACCCACACTCATACAACAGATGAAAATGAATTGAACAATTGGCCGAAATTTGACAGGATTCTGGAAAAGGGTGATAAGATCAGGCTCACCTACAGAGTTGACAACCCTGCCGGAGGAACGGGATTTGTCGATGAAAGTAAGCTCAGGATCTACAGTGATAGCGACTATGTTGATGAAGATACTGGTCTCAGAGTCTGGGCAGTTATTGATACAGAAGAGAAGGGACGCGTTGATGCGGCATGGCGTTTCGGCGGCAGAGCTGATAATATCGGAGGAATGGGACACAATGCAGTCTGGGGCCATTTCTACGCCAGTCCCGTTGATGTCGAATGGGGAAGTCCGAACAATCCTGATGTTTTTGTCAAAATCTGGTACGATGCCAGCGGAAGGATCGATGTGAATTTTTTCCATGTGTCAGTGCCGGATATAGAGGTTTATTCAAGCTATGTTACGCCGGATGATGACGCCTCTCTGCATGAAGAGGGCGTCACAAATCTCTACTGGAGATACGTCAGACACTGCTATGAAGACGGACAAAGTTATGAAGAAGCAAATTATGAGGATGGAAATCCGGCAGAAGGATATGTGCCCGATCTTACCGGTACCTTTGGAGTAAACATAATCAACAAACCAACAACTCCGGCAACTCCGGAAACTTTCATTGGGATATGGGGTATGATAAATATCGACCAAAAAGGCCCTCGTCCTGCTGCTTTTAGATTGCGAGGCCGTAGCGAAACGCCTGATGGACACTATGTGATTTGGGGATATTTTCACGCTGATCCCATCGATGTGTTTTGGGGAGATCTAAATAATCCTGATCTGTTTTTTAAAATCTGGTTTGACAAGAGCGGAAGAATAGATGTGAATTTCTTTCATGTGTCAGTTCCTGAAATTGAAGTCTTTTCAACGGCACCAAAGCCTAATTTTTCTCCTATTCTTCCTTATGTTGACGCGGGAACAACGATTATGAGCGACAGATATATACGGTTCACATATCCCTGAGCTTTGATAAAATGAGGAAAGGCAGAGTCAAAAATGACTCTGCCTGGTGTTTCCATTAACAAAAAAAGGAACTTAAAATGAAAAAAAATTTTTGCTTCATCACAATTGTATCTGTTCTGTTCAGCCTGTTCTTTTTTTCCACACTGGCAGGAAAAAGTCTGGCAGACACGGACAGATGTGAGCGGATCGAAATCGAAGATTCGTTGTTCACATTTGGCGATTCGAGTGCCCAGACACCTGTTTATACGGGGGAATCCCGGGATTTCGTTTACACAGCCAAAAAGGAAATGGTGGTTACTAGCATAGAATTCAGTTCCGTACTGGCCAGTCATGGCGGCTTGTTCCAGATCGAACTTTTTCACAATGACACTGATGAAGCGATAGCTTCCTGGAATCACTATGTAAGCAGCGCTATTTTTGAAACCTACACTCATTCCGTAAACATGAACCTCAAGCTATCTCCGCTTGACAAGCTTACTTATAAAATCTCCGGAATCACAGGGCCGTCGCCAATAATGGGGTCTATCACAGGTGAAAGCCTCGGTAAGATGTACACCAGCCCATGCTATCAGGAACAGGACGAATTCTACGGACTCAGTGTCTGGGCAGAGATTGGAAAGGATATCAAGACGCTCTGGCGGGAGGGCGGCAGAAGCGAAACTGACGGAGGAGACCGTGTGGTTTGGGGATATTTCTATGCCTGTCCTGACGATGTTGATTGGGGAAGTGTTAATAATCCTGACATTTTTGTTAAAATATGGTTTGATCGGACCGGAAGGACAGATGTAAATTTTTTCCATGTTTCAGTACCGGATATATCTGTTTATTCAGAGTACGACACCTTTAACAAAACTCTGCGTGAGGATGGTACCGCGACTACGTCCACAAGATACATCAGACATTGTTATGAAGAAGGATATAGCTATTCGGATGAAAGGGAGGAGGATGGAAATCCGCCTGTGGGATATCTGGCCGGCGGAAACCCTGTAGGTCGTCCTGTGCCTTCTGACAACACTCTCAGGATAGGAGCTGTGATCAATACCGTTGAAAAAGGTCCTATTGAAGCAATTTTCAGAGAAGGCGGAAAAGGCGAGACTTTCGGAGGGCACGATGTGATTTGGGGATACTTTTACGCAGCAGGAGTGAACTGGGCAAGTATGAACAACCCCGAACTTTTTGTCAAACTCTGGTACGATGTAAGCGGAAGGATAGATGTGAATTTCTTCCATGTTTCAGTCCCTGAAATTGAAGTTTATTCTGATTTTCCTGATGACAATACTTATGATCAGAACGGGACAACTATTCTGAACAACAGGTATATAAGGCATGAGTATTGAAAACCTTAAAATGATTTCTCAAGTTTCTTACCGGCATCCTTCACAGAAGTCCAAAAGTAGTTTCACCTCTCGCAGAGGCGCAGAGGCGCAAAGGCGCTGGGAAACAAAAACTTTGTTGTAGAAATAAAAGTGTAAACTGGGCAATGAAGGATGCCTTCTTACCCAAGAAGTATGCCGCTACTATTTCAGAGACAAATAGTAGCAGATAACATCTGTCTGGAGAGGGACGGTCTGAAAGGCCACCCTCAGCCAGCCCGTTATGTCCGGCTCGGAAAAGAGAACACATTCCGGGAAACCGGCGGCATTCTGTAACCGGGGGCTGATTTGGGGTCGTTCCGACCCCAATTGTCAAAACTTCAAATCCTCAATCCTCCTCAATGTCTCAATCACCGTCCGCCTAAGATGCTCCACCCGCCGCAGGGTGTAATGGCTGATCGCGTCACGTCTCAGATCCTTGACCAGCCACAATGACCCGTAAACATTGTTTTCCGCATCGAGCAGCGGCAGTTCCAGCTTCATAATACACTCCTCACAAAAATCTCTCCGGGTATCAAATCCGTCTCGCGTCCAAGTCCGAGCCGGATGTATCTTTTCCGAGTCCGAATCTCCCCTGTTCCTCAGATACATCTCCGCCATGTCAAACTTCAGCATACGGAGCGCGATACAGGTGTTTATCCACAACTCATTCATATCCCCGGACCTGGCAATTTCGACCTGAAGATTCAGAAAACTTCGCCGGTCCCGGCTTATCCCGGCCTCATCTGACACATCCCTGAACCACTCATAGACCTTGTCCGCGGCCACATAGTCAAAATATCCGAGTTTCCGAACACCTGTGAATACGGCAATCCCGAACAGAATCAGAAAGAGCGCGGCGCGGTCGTCTCTGATATGAACGATGATGATCGACAAAATCCCCATTAAGATGGCGACCCCGTAAAGGATCAGCACCGTATAGCGATGGGTGAGACCGAGGTTCAGGAGTCTGTGATGCAGATGGTCCCTGTCCGGGTCAAAAATCCGCTGCCCCAGGATGAACCGGCGGATGGGTGCCAGAATGGTGTCCATCAGGGGAAGCCCCATTGCGATGAAAGGAACGAGTATCGCCACAGTCGCCTGGCTCTTCATGGACCCCATGATGCTCAGAGCGGCCAGCATGTAGCCGAGAAAATAGCTTCCGCTGTCTCCCATGAAAATGGACGCGGGGTTGAAATTGTACCGCAAAAATCCCAGGGAGGCACCCCCCAGCGCGGCCAGAGCCGTGGCCACCAAAAACCGTTCGGTGTTCACGCAGAAAACCAGGAGAACCAGCGAGGCGAACAGCGTCACCCCCGCGGCCAGGCCGTCCAGGCCGTCAATCAGATTCATCGCATTGATCACAAGAACGAACCAGAGAACGGTTACCGGAAACGCACAATACCCCATATACCAGTTTTTTATCCCGGGGAGAAGGAGAACATATATCTTTATCCCGCCCATGTATGCAACTGAGGCGGAGATGACCTGAATCATCAGTTTCAGCCTGGGGCTTAATTTCCACAGATCATCGGCCAGTCCCAGAGCGAAAGTCAGCGTGGCGCCCATGGTCAGGTATGTGACTCGCCGGCTGTTCCCCCTTAACAGTTCCAGTGTCTCTTCGGAATAAAACAAAATCGCCGCAAACGACAGGAAGAACGCCAGATAAATCGCAACCCCGCCGATTCTCGGAAGGGCCCGCGCATGGACTTTTCTTTCCGAAGGCGGATCAACAAGATTATACTTCCACGCGATCTTTGCCATCTGAGGGGTCAGAAGCAGAGATAAAACCAGCGACAGAAGAAAGATGAGGATAATTGTCGTCATTCAGTAATCGCTTTTAAAACATCGAGATATGTTCGAGCCAGATCATCCCGGTTAAAGTGGAGTTCCACAAATTTTCGGCCGTTCTCTCCCATGACAATGAGCCTTTCCCTGTCCTGCCGGAGTTCTCTGATCGCCCGGACCATATTCTCCACATTCTCCGGCTCTGCAAAGAGACCGCATCCGGCCTGCTCGATCATCTCCCTGCACTCGCCATCGACCGAGCAGAGGATGGGCCGGCCCATGGCCATTATCTCAAATATCTTTGAAGGGAGCACGGTTCGGAAGAGCGGGATATTCCGCAGCGTGACCAGATTCAGATCGGTCACCGCGTAATAGTCACGAACCTTTTCCTTGGAAACCCCGGGGAGAACCCTGACGTTTGACAATCCTTTTCGGGCAGCCAGTTCCCGGATTTCCTCCTTCCGGGCCCCTTCCCCCACGATCAGGAAAAGGATGTCAGGAATATCTTTAAGCCTTTCAGCAGCATCAATGATCTTATCAACCGCATGGGCCATGCCCACCGTTCCGATATAAGAGACGACAAACTTTCCCTCGGCCCCCAGTTCGGCAGTCAGCTTGTCGGGAACGGGGCGGGGGGAGAAGAAGGAGATATCGGCCCCGTTTTTGATGACGCATATCCCGGCACCGGGAACGCCTCTGTGCATCAGATTGCGGCGGAATGCCCGGGTGAGAGCGACCACTCGCGCAGATCGTCTGTAGAGAAAAAGCTCGAGCTTTTCCAGAATACGAATCACCGGCCCTTTCCGCATGGCACCAACGGATACGATGGATTCAGGCCAGAGGTCCCTCAGTTCAAAAACAAAAGGACATCGTTTCAACCGGCTCACCATGAAACCGGCTGCCGCACAGAAGAACTGGGGCGATGTCGCGACCACAATATCCGGTTTGGGCATACCTGGTGACACGCTGACCGAGGCAAACATGAAAAAGAGATAATTGAGGGTCCGCCTGAGGAATCCCGCATTGGCTGCGAGATACGTTCTGACCCGGCGCACGTCAATGCCGTCCTTCTCTTCCCGGGTCAGGCCTCGGTTTTCATAGCCGCTGTAAAGCCTCCCATAAGGATGATTCGGATGATTGGTCAGCACCGTGACCCGGACGCCCGGGGTTTTTACCCAGCGCTTTGCATGGTCATAAGTTCTTGACGCCGGGGCGTTGACCTCCGGCGGGAAATAGTGGCTTAGGAATAGAATGTGCATTGGAATTTCTTATAAAACCTCCTTCAGTCCTTCTTCAAAGAATCCTCCGGGCCACGCTTTGACAATCTCTCTCCTTTCATTCAAAGGCATCTCCCTCGTATCTTGCAATCCAAAACCCGTCCGGACAGACGTCATGGACCGGGCCTTCGTCACTGCCTCCCGCGGGATCATATTCATGCTGCCCGCCTTTCTTCATTTTTCAGGGTCCCGCTCAATACTTCAAGCATAACAGGATCCGCGTCAAAGAATGTAAGAGAGAGGATGCCATTCTCTATGACACAGTCATCGATAATGTCCTCATCAAAACTCCAGATTTCCTCCCCGCGTTCGGTTAAGGCAATAACCCCGATCTCATGGAAGACAAGGAGCATCTGATATGCTTTCAGATGAACAAACGAGCGGAACAGCGAACTGAATCTGAGCTGAAGAGCGATCTTCCTTTTTATCAGATCAACCGCGACAACCTGGCTGTTGAATCCGATAATCAGTCTGTTCATCTCCGGCTGAACCAGAAAATGGGGTTCCAGTCCGTGTCCCTCCGAAAAGATGCCGATTCCGAAACTGCTCAGTCCGTTCCAGTCAGAGAATACTCTGACTGAATAGAAATCCGTTGTCTGTTCCGCGCCCCTGCCCAGTAAAATAGCGCCCGGTTACAATCAGACAAATTCCTTCTCACTTCTTCTTCTCTCTCCCATGAACGGAAAGAGATATTCATTGTGTCGGCACAAAGAATCATTTTATTGCTCCTAATAGTTTGACTGTAATCAGTCTGTTTCCTTTCCATATACTTTCCACTTTGACCCACCACGTCACGGCCCGCCGGACGCTTCTACCATTTGCTTTCCGCCAGCCAGACATCCCTGCCCGCCGCTGCGTGAATGTCAACCTCCATGTTTTCACCCGCACCCGCCGGTGTCGCTGGTCATTCCGACAACTTCAATCTCAGGTGCCTGGGCAAGCCTCTGAAACAAAGCGCATCCGCAAATTATCATCATTGCAACAGACAGAACGGGTAAAGCCACTTTTCGGACCATTAATCCTCCTTGTAAAAATCGAACACTTTTGAAAAATAGGAACTATACTTGTTTCAGATGTGACCTGTCAACATTTTTTTGAGGATGCCTGAAATTTTTTCCCGTCTCCGCGTCAGGCTATGATCATGTTGTGCAACTTTTTCAAACCACATAGAACACAGAGGCCGCGGCTTCAAGTCCTTTTTCCGCATATCCTTCAGCTTCCCTCACATCTCCGAAACAGTGCAAGATCGCTGAGACTAATGAAAAGCAGAGCCTTATGATAAGGACTGCTTTTTTCGACAACCGATAACGCCCTGCAAAGGGATGACGATGCTTTTTGATAATACCTGAAGGGCGTATTCACGATTTGGGGGAGGATATTCAAATTCCCCCCGATCAGGACGCGGATAAACGCGGAAACACGCTGATTTTTTTATTATCAGCGTGTTTCCGCGTTTATCCGCGTCCTGATCGGGGGATAAGCGATGTCCCCCAATTTGTAAATGCGCCCATACCTGAACTTGCCCGTAAATGAATATTCACGGGCATGTTCCCCTAAATCCGTCATAATCAGGGAAATGTTAAGGTATCTTAAGAACCTGCCCCGGATAAATTCTGTTTTTGTTTGAAAGACCATTTGCACGGGCGATTTTTGCTGTTGAAACTCCTGTTTTTCTGGCAATCAGTTCCAGATAGTCCCCTTTTTTCACTTTATACACTGTCGGCCTGGATTTTTCCCATTTTGAATAAGCCGAAGCCAGAGCTTTCCGGGCAGAGCCAGAGGATACAGATGTGGTGAAACATATTGTCTGACCTTTGGGGACAAGCTCATTCTTTTCATACAGCGCGGACCTTATGCCCGGATTATATCGACCGGGAACATCCGTTTCATCCCCGAATCCGTTGTCATATCCGACCGGGAACATCCGTTTCATCCCTTAATCCGTTGTCATATTACCAGCCTCCCCCTAAATCCGTTATAATCAGTATTTTTTATATCCCACACAAAGGCACAAAGATGAGCACAAAAAAATTTGTGGTCGGGTACTTATCTATTTAGCCACTTCTGAAATCATTTTTTATTCCTGGTTATAACGCTTTTTCGGGGAGGCCATCTGTCCGTGAACTTAAACGTGAACGTGAACTTGAACTTAAACGTGAACGTGAACGTGAACGTGAACGTGAACGTGAACGTGAACGTGAACGTGAACTTAAACATGAACCTGAACCTTCAACATCCATTTACGGGCAAGTTCAAGTTCACGATCACGTTCACGTTCACGGGATCCCTAAATCCAGTTTTATCCTTAACAGAATATTGTAAAACTTGTCAAGGGGAAAATTGCATCATTTTGTAAAATATGTGACTGAGCTTTCCAATTTCACCTTAACCAGTTGTTTATATTGATTTTAATCGCCGTGTCCACATGAAAATGATCCCGGTTTCACTGCAAAAATATCAGCCTCACCCTCAAAATACCGGGGAGATCGGCGCGCGGCGGAAGCATTATTCCGAAATATGTTTCCGGAGCATTTTCATGAACTTCGGAGGTTTTAAAAACTTCGGAGTTATGACATCATCAACGGCCCGACAAAGACGGCCATTATATCACTCGGATATTCTGCAATACAAGACATGGCAAATCACTTTCCGCTCTCTCCGCAAACCTTCTCTTAGGTTCGCCGGGCTGGAAAAAAAATCTCCGTGACGCTGAACACTCAGATATCATGAGCATCCCATCCGATGACACGAAGCGCGGGCAGATCACCATAGGCATCTTCCCTGAAATGGGCAAACGTGATCGCCCGCTGATCTTCTTCTCCGTAAGAAGATATGAACAGCAGGTCGTAATTTTCGGCATCCTTCATAGAAGCTGAAAAGTAGTTTACACTTTTCTGACCTGTGGAACAGTTTTGCAAACTGTTCCAAACGATTTGGAAAATCGTTCTACAGCAAAGTGTAAACTGACAAATGAAGGATGCCTAATTTTCTGAGTCCCTGATATCTGATATCATAAAAGTACGGCCCAAAAAATACAGAACGGTTCAGATGTGATTTCAGCCATGAACAGAAGCTTTGGCTAAGTGGAAACAGATGTCAGCAAACTGGGAAACCTGACAGGTGCAGGCTCAAATGAACAGTCTGGATGGATCGGTCGGGTGGATATCTGTATCCGAAATGGATGAGATGGTTCAGAAAAATGCGGCAAACGGCAAGGAACTGACAGCCGCTTCTGAAGAAACGGATGCTCAGGCCGGATGTGTGAACGAATTTACTACAGAACTGACAGCGTTGAGCATATTCTTAAAAAATCGCTTGAGAAGACTGTTTTGTTCAGGAGGGACAGATATGGTTTTCGGAGTGAATTGTAAGACTTCCGAAGTCCTCGGAACTTCGGAAGTCCTGATGTTCTTATCCCTGACTCAATTTTCGCAGAATATAAATCACCTCGGCCATGCCGATGCGGTTGTCATTGTTGACATCCGCGGCTGAATGAATACCGTCGGGATTCATTCCTGCCAGAACTTGCAGTGCCAAAATCACATCTGTCAAATCTGCTTTTTGGCTGCCGTTAATATCGCCGGGAGGATTTACTGTTACTTTTACCGAATCACCGTTTTAAACACCATCCTTGTCGGTCGGGAAATGGGGATATGAGCGAGCCGAAGTCACATGGTCTAGCAGTGCGCTTCAGCGTATTTGCGCCGTCAGCCGGGGATTCACCCCGGAAGCGGTTCTGTGAAAGAAAAAGACTTCCGAAGTTCCAAAAACTTCGGAAGTCTCGTTCAAAAGCGGCTACTCAGATTCCGTATCCGAGATATCCGAAAGGGTTCGCAAGATATGGATAACTTCGGACATACCTATTTTTCCGTCTGAATCTGAACAAAGGGTGATATCCTCCTCAATATCCACCCCGCAAATTACCTTCAGTCCCAGAATGACATCGGCCAGATCAGCATTTTCGTTGCCGTTGATATCGCCGATAACAGTCGGATAAAATGTGACTTCTATGACGTGATCTTTGTCCACCTCTTTTAATTTGTAAGAGATATCACCCGACGCATCATCTGTTTCGAGCAGTTCCGTGACTGACCGGTTATCTGCTCTGACATCGGCTATCCGATAGCAGGGACCGGGCGTAATTGTGAATATCTGATCTTCTCCGCGTGCCACGCTGACATCGCCGGAGGGTTCAACTGTTCCGTTATCCCCGGCGCTGACGCTGATGAGGTGAGGATCAAAGATGACATGAATTCTGTTGCTGTCGGCGGTCACATTCTGAAATGTGTATCCGGTTTTCGGCTGGGGCCCCGCTCCGTTCACTCTCACTTCGGCCACCTGTGAACCTTCTTCGGGAATGAATTCAAAGGTCTGATCTTCTCCGCATTCCACTGTCACCTCACCAGGCGGGCGGATGCCTCCGCGTCCTTCGGAAGTGGCGGTGATGGTATAAGTGATCTTCCCGAATTCGGCTTCAATGCTGTGATCATCGCTTCTCACATCTTCAAATGTGTAAGAACTCACAACGCCAACCGATTCCCCGTCTATTATGACATCTTTTATCTCGTGGCAATCATCGGCTGTTATTTCAAAGGTCTGATCTGATCCGCATTCAACCTCGACTTGGGAAGGGGTGACACTGCCTTCTCCGTTTGCGATGATGTTTATAGGATGAGTGATTTTTTCAAAGACAGCTTCTATCTCATAATCGTTATCCACCGATTTAAAAGTATAAGAACCTGTCAGGTCCTCCTTTATCCAGACATCATCCATGACTGAACTTTCACTGACTATTATCCGGACATCGTCCATGACCGAAATCTCACTGACTATGACATCCGCAATCTGATAGCAGTCATCAGGTGTCATGGTGAAACTTTTGTCTGATCCGCTGGCAATCTCAAAAGGCTCGGAGGGATCGATTGTTCCGCCATCTCCGGCCCGGGGTGTCAGGGTGTGTGTAACCGGCGGATTCTGAGCAAAGATAACGCTTATGGTGTGATCTTCGCTTACGTTCTCAAAACTGTATGTATTCACAGGGCCTTGGGAATCACCGTCTGTCAGAACATTTTCTGTGTGCCAGCCGTCATCGGGCGTTATGGTGAACCCCTGAGTACTACAGGGAACAGGCACAGATCCGGAGGGCGAGATGCTTCCGCCGACACCGGCGCTCGCTGTAATGGTGTGATCGTTCCGTTCAAAACTGGCGGATATGGTGTGGTCTCCGCTGACATGACTGAATGTGAAAGAATTCACAGATCCCTTTGAAACTCCGTCAGCTTTGACATCGGCAATGTGATAACACCGGTCAGGCGGTGTGCTTTCAGGCGTTATGGCAAAGGTCTGACTTGCACCGCAACTGACTAAGACAGGGCCGGCAGGCGATATGGTTCCGCCGTCTCCGGCATTGATTTCTATGGCATAAGGCGGTTTGGAAACAAAGCTGGCAGATATGCTGTGATCTCCACTCAGATCAGTGAATGTGTATGACGTCACCGTGCCGACCGATGTTCCGCTGACTTTGACGTCTTTTATGTCATAGCAGGGATCGGGGGTTATGATGAAGGTCTGAGCGGTTCCGCATCTGAGAACAAGATCGCCGGACGGGCTGATGCTTCCGCCGCTTTCGGAACCGGCCGTTATCTTGGATGTGCATGTAATTTCCGCGCCGATCCAGTCTTCTGACGCCATCGGCAGAGCCTCGCCTTTTGTGTTCACAATCGATGACCAGTCCGTATCAAAACTGATTGTTGTATCTTCCTGACTTTCCAATGAAAAATTAATATTCGCCAGGATACCCGGACCGCTCGGCCCTTCGTTTCCGGGTAACGTAAAATCGGTGAATTTGAGTTCGCCGTTTGTGTTGTCAACAATGATGTTCGGTTTGTCTCCCCAATCCCAGAGTATGTTTCCTGTGGTTGTCAGAAAATCGGTCGTAACAACACCGTTCTCTGCGGGGATGGTGATAACGGAAGGATCATAATTCATGGTGATCTCAAATCCGCATATATCCGAACCGCCTTCTATCATAATGTCGAAAGAGTTCATTTCTTCGATATCGATAAGCTCCGGGCTGATTTTTACGGTCAGCGCGTGAGCGGGCTGGGTTAGGACCAGAATGGCAAGGAGGATGCAATTTAGCAGTGTTTTCATCATTTTATCTCCTATTGTCTCACAACTACAAGGATTGCACATAAGAAGAGGATTTTTCTGACTTTTCGGGGTCCCGTCAGAGTTTGATCCTTTTTTTATGTGAGGTTTTTGTTTGTCTCACAACTACTGCCTGACCAAATAAGTTTTGACGGGTGCGCCACACAGTCGGAATCAGTCGCCGCTGTTTCCGCGCACACATTTCTCATTTCCTGACACCGGCAATGAGAAATGTGCGGGTGAGGACAGCGGCGGTTAATTCCGGCCGCATGGCGCACCCGTCAAAACTTATTTGGTCAGGCACTACAGGGATTGCACATAAGAAGAGGATTTTTTTCTGACCTTCCGGAGTGCCTGTCAGTCCTGGAAGTCTGATAAAAAAATGGGCAGACCCGGAGGTCTGCCCTGAAACAGGAAATGGGGTTCCCAAATGTAGGGTGGGTGGAGCGAAGCGAAACCCACCACCACATCGACGCATCATCCAATTCGTTCCGACAAAAGGTGGGTTCCGCTTCGCTCCACCACCCTACATGATCCGCATGATATCGGGCTTCCGTCGATTCAGGATCGGCGGAAGTTTTCCGATTTGTCAGGGAACATACCTGCTGTTTGAAACCGCCATAATGTCGAGGATGGTGATGCATCCGTCGTCATCCATGTCAAAAGCGGGGTTCCATTCCGGATCGCCTTCGCAGATGTTCCATCGGGATGTGACTTCCCTGATGTCATCATCGTCGATATTCCCGTCACCGTCGAAGTCATACACGAGCGGCGTGCCGTCGGATGCCTCGGGGATGCCGGGCGCTGTGAAGCCGTTGGTCAGACCGTCGTCCGGAGATGCGGACAGGTCGGACCGGAGCACCTGATGCGCTTCGATTTCAACCGGCTTTGTATCCGAGGATATTTCAGCCTGTCCGAGACGGCCGCTGACGGTGAGGTCGGCGGTTTCATCTTCGGCTGCGTGCAGCACGATCCGGTAGTCTTCCACGCCGCTTCTCAGTGCGGGCAGGTTGACGACCAGTTCCCCGTTTTCGGTGAATCTCAGGGAACCGGGGATGTCCGCTCCGAGTGTTCCGGTGCAATGGTCCTCGGCGTCATATATCCTGAGTTCGGCAGATCCGTCAAAGCTCACGGACATCCACTGATCATCCTCCGTCGGCAATGCTTCGAGGTGTCTGATGATCTTTCTGCCGAGTTCGTCCGAGACTCTCCAGTCGTACCAGTCCCTCCGGGCCCGTTTGCTCCGACCAGCCTTTGCCACTTCGATCATGGCGTCGATGGTCGGAACATCCGAGACCGCGCCGCTGATCTGGATGATCAGGTCGTTGTAGTCCCTGTCGCTGTTCGTGAACTCCATGTCCTCGAACACGAATCCGAGGCCGTGACCGTTGACATCCGCCACCTGGCCCGTGTGCATCCCGTAGTCCGCATTGGGCGAGGTGAAGGAGAAGAGCGGGCGGAGATGGGTGCTCGCTGTTCCCGGATTTTTGGAGAGCGCCTCGAATGTTCCGTTCGGAACGAGTACGAGTGCGAACCGGTCGCCGGGTCTCATGGCGAAGGTCTTTGCGTGATTGTAGTCACCTTCGTTCCAGTCGGCGGACTCGCCGCTCAGGGTGCCGGATTCTCTCGCTCTCTCGGTTTTGTCGGAGAGGACAATGTAGCCTGTCTCGCTGTCGGAGAGGACTCTGCTCACGGCTTCCTCAATAAAGGCGGTCAGGTCAGGTACGGTCAGGTCCAGGCCTCTGAGACTGAAGAGGCCGAGTTCGCCTTTGTATGCGCCGCCGTCGTAGAGCCAGTCTATGGTGATTTGGCCGAGGTCGTTTACTACGAAGACGCCGGGGAGGAGTTCGATGTGATCATCGTCATCGTCATCATCGTCGCCCGTATCGTCATCGTCAGTGGCATTGTCGCTTTCGCTTACCACCACTTTCACTGTCGCATGGGCGGTTTCTGTTCCGTTCGTTACTGTATATGAGAAGATATCTGCGCCGATGTAACCGTCGTCCGGGGTGTAGGTGATGGTATTGTCGTCTGTGTTCACAACGGTGACACCGTGAACTGGTTCGGATACATCCGTTATGGTCAGCTCATTCTCATCTGTATTGTCAATAGCCAAGACATCAATCACTGAGGAGATATCCTTCGGAACTGAGACAGGAAAGTCATTCAGGGTGTATCCCATTCTCAGAATCACGCCGTAATCTCCGTATTTTTCAAAGACCGGGGGATCACTTGCACCTCCGTCACTCAGTTCGAGAAAGAGAGGGGCAACATCGTCAGTTTCGATTCCCTCTCCGGAATTCCAGAATCGGAAGCTGACTTCACGGCCTTCGGTAAATCCGTTTCCGTCACCATCATCCTGTGATGTTGTAATTGTCAGAATCTTCTGAGAAGATATCTCACCGTCAACAACACCGACGCCAACACACTTTTCTCCATCAAACACACCGATCTCGTCACCGGTTTCAATCCCGAAATCATCAACACCGACGATCCAAAAATTCATTCTGTTGTAAGGATTACCTTCCCATGCCGGTGTGAAATGAACGGGAAGCCGGTCGTCTCTCTTCTTCTTTCGAGAAACTGATCTTACAGCCGATCTTGCAGATCTCTCTGCCCCACTTTGGTCTATCCTTACAGAAGTATCATCGCTGACCTGCACCACATAGCCTTCACCCGGCATAAGCTTCTCTATGCTGTCACTCCATGTTCCAAAAACCTTGAGGATGGTGCCGTTATCTTCATCATAAGCTTTAAAGCGACTATCGGCATCCATCAGCGTCTGAAACACTCTCTCGGAAGCCTGTGGAGAAGCAACCGGATATCCCATAAAATTAAAACCGTCAGTAAGAGATATGTCAATCGGCAGTTCAACCATCGTACCCTCAATCGGCAACTCAGTATCTTCTTTTACCCAAACCTTATATCCTTCTTCGTTGCTGAAATCATCGTCGCCATTATACGTCCATGAACCGCCAAACAATGGTACAACGCTCGCATTATCTTCATCAAGGGCCGTTTTCAAAGTATTATTATCCATTAACGGCTTAAACACTTTCAGCATATTCGGATTTGACGGAGTTATATACGAGGAAATGATGTTATAGCCTTTTTTCAACAAAATCTTGTGAGACACCACAGGTTCAGATTCAACCGTAACGTCCAGTTTTACTCCGTAATCAGCACTTGATTCAAACTTCGGCGGTGGAATATCATTTGCTGTGTATATATCAAGAAACGAAGCTCTAATATCCGAATTTTCGATTTCAGCTTTCTCACTGGCATCCCAAATTCGGAAACTGATCTCATTTCCACCCATGAATCCGTTTCCGTTTTCATAAGCCTGCGAGGTGATAATATTCAAAAAATTATCCATCGTGATTTCGCCTTCTACTTTAGCAAAACCCACGCATTTCTCGCCGTCAAACACGCCGATCTCGTCACCCGCAACCAGACTTTTGCCGTTGACGGTTGCGCTAACTACCCAGAACTGCATCCGATTAAGAGGATTATGTTCCCATACTTTGGTGAAATGATCCTCTGACGTTGCCCCTGAACTTGGGCAAACTTCGTTAGACGGATCGCTTTCCTGCTCACCAATCAAAGCGGTGACATGGTAGCAGTATTCAGTTCCGGCTTCGAGGCCGCTGTCTGTATGGGTGAGTTGGTCGCCTGTAACTGTCTTTACCAGCACATCATTACGATAAATATTGTAGTTGTCGGGAGTCGTATCAGCAGGAGCATCCCAGCTAAGATTGGTTTCGCCATCGGAATTTATCTCTGTTGCTACGAGATTCTGTGGCTCTCCGTTTCTGTCGCCGCCGATTCCGCCAGCCCAAAGTTCAGCATTTACGGCCCTAGTCCAACTATAAGGCTCGTCAGCCTGCCATCCATAGGGATCAATCGGAAACCAGGAGCTACCAGAACCCTTTCTGATATCTATATGGAGATGAGCTCCATCCGTACCCTCAGAACCAGAATAACCGATTAGGTCACCAGCATCCACATGGCTACCATTTGTAGCTTCAAAATTCCTTTTACAATGAAGATAGTAGGTTCTGTAGCCATTGTCATGGTCAATGTAGGCTGTGTTCCAAGTATCGCCTGTGGTACGGAACGTACCTGAGGCGGTGGCAAGAATTTTCATACCTGAACCTGAAGGATGTTCAGTGCTTTTCGTTCGGAAATCAATCCCTTTGTGTCCATCATAAAAGAGGTATTGGCTTCCATAACCCGCCGCGGTGTAGTTTCCATTTGCGATAAAAGAACCACCATCTTCCTGTTTGTAACCACCAAGCGTATATCCAAATCGCTTTTCCCCAACTTCTCCCAGATAATCAATCACATAATTATCTTCGGAATAATCCGGCCGGGAATAATCAAAAACGGAATTTAGCGGAGCATTATAAGCTGTATAGTCTTCTAAAGGACATTCCAGCACGAACTCATCTGGCACACATCCGGGAATATCAAGCTCATTGCCATCGTTATCGTGCAAATGCCCCATCTCAGTACATGCGTTAAATTTTTCCGTCCTTCTGATAAAGCCTTCAGGCGTTTGAGGAATAAGATTGCGGTCCGCGGAGTTTACCTCACCATTGGTTAATTCCGCGCCTGTTGCTTTTCGGAAAGAAAAATGTGGAGGCAATGTAATCGGAATCTGGGGAACCCTCTCGCCGTCATCCAAGTCCGTAACTCCACTCAAAAAGCAATTATAAACTCGGTAAGGATAGTTTGATGTGTTAAGAGAACCATCCGCACCACCGCCATTATAATAAGCTAGCACAAACCACCAAACTTCCAATGCTTCTTGAGGTTCTCCGTCGTAGATAAGTCCGCTTACATGATCTGCATCCCATCTCAGCTTGCTTGCTCCACCTCGAATGTTCGCCCGCGCTCCGGTATGACTGTTCTCTTTTAATAAAGCGACAACAGATTGATCAGTCATGCTTCCATAATCACCCGGATAATCATTTTTCAGTCGTTGAGCGATGTTCAATAAACCCGACTCGTTGATTTGCATGACACCCCAATCATTGCCGTTATGAGAAGCCTGATTCCATCCTGATTCGACATGAGCAACCGCTTTGAGAAGATTGCACGGAATGTCATATTCCTGACAGGCTTCTTCAAAATAAGAATGGTAGCCATCTGTCGGGATTTGCTGATAAGTACCCGAACCCGCATAGGTTGAGTTTGCAAGAACAGAAACAGACTGAGAACGAGGAGCATTCCAGCCACTTACAGTTCTAAAACTAACTGTGTGGTTGCCCACGGAAAGACTGTTTACGGTTCTTCCGCTATTCTGCCAACTGCCTCCGTCCACTCTCCACTGTGCGCCCGCACTCACCGCTTCGCTCGGCGAGATTGTTGTCCGGACCGAACCGTATTGCGCCTGTTGCGTATAAGTTCCTGAGCCTGTGTAAGTCGAGTTCGCACGGACAGTAACGCCCTGAGAACTGGGGGCATTCCAGCCGCTTACAGACCTGAAACTGACCGTGTGGCTGCCAACGGAAAGATTGTTTACGATTCTTCCGCTGTTCTGCCAACTGCCTCCGTCCACTCTCCACTGTGCGCCCGCACTCACCGCTTTGCTCGGCGAGATTGTTGTCCGGATCGAACCGTATTGCGCCTGTTGCGTATAAGTTCCTGAGCCTGTGTAAGTCGAGT
>JAUCGI010000066.1:2283-3067 GCA_030378035.1 Desulfobacterales bacterium HSG2 | reverse complement strand
CTGAAACTGACCGTGTGGCTGCCAACGGAAAGACTGTTTACGATTCTTCCGCTGTTCTGCCAACTGCCTCCGTCCACTCTCCACTGTGCGCCCGCACTCACCGCTTCGCTCGGCGAGATTGTTGTCCAGATCGAACCATACTGAGGCTGTTGCGTGTAATTCCCCGACGGATAGGATGTCCGGTTTGCGCTGACATAAACAGACTGAGAATCAGGCGAATCCCATCCGGTCACCCCTCTGAAACTGACCGTGTGATTGCCCACGGAAAGGCTGTTTACGGTTGTTCCGCTGTTCCGCCAACTGCCTCCGTCCACTCTCCACTGTGCGCCCGCACTTATCGCACCGCTTGGCGAAATTGTCACTTTGATGGAGCCGTATTCTACCTGCTTGGTGTAATAGGCTGTTTTATAAACAGTCCGGCCTGATTGGATAGTCAGGCCCATGTCATCGGGTGTTTCCCAACCGGAAATATTCTTAAACTCAATGGTATAGTAACTACCAGGTTCATATCCAGACTCTGTTTGTCCGCTGCTACGCCATGAGTTCGCACCTATCCAGTCAACAACACGCCATCTTGCACCTGCATTTCTTGCATCTCTTGGTTCTATTGTAACGCTTACTGAACCTGTTGCCTGTTGTTCTTTAACATAGTAGCCCGTTTTATAAACAGTCCGGCCTGATTGGATAGTCAGGCCCATGTCATCGGGTGTTTCCCAACCGGAAATATTCTTAAACTCAATGGTATAGTAACTACCAGGTTCATATCCAGACTCTGTTTGTCCGC
>JAUCGI010000066.1:0-2183 GCA_030378035.1 Desulfobacterales bacterium HSG2 | reverse complement strand
TGCTACGCCATGAGTTCGCACCTATCCAGTCAACAACACGCCATCTTGCACCTGCATTTCTTGCATCTCTTGGTTCTATTGTAACGCTTACTGAACCTGTTTGAGCAAAAGCGTTTGCAGAAATAAACAAAACCATAAAGAACACAATCAATTTTATTGATAGTTTCATCGTTTGGTCCCTTTCTAATCAAATAAAAAATAAAAATAGTGTTAATCCGCTGACGTACACTTGCTATCTTGATTCAGAACACAGCAGATGCCATCACAAGCTCCCATATACTTGTCAAAAGCGTTATAGTCATCTTGCGCTGTGAATGAATCCTTCCCATCACATGGGGTTGAGCTAGGACCGGACTGGTAAATATATATGCCAGCCCCAGCATCACGATAAAAAACATAAACCTTTTCATACGACATCCATCATTAACATGTGAATAAAAAGTTAAGTTTCAATTCTGTGTACAGGATAAAAAGCTTCGGATGTCTGAAAATCGCCATGCTGTCATTCCGGGCGGAAATGCCTGGAATTGGCGGGATTCCCGGCATTTCCGACCCGGAATCCATTTTTTGTCCTGTACTCAGGTTTCAATTATAGCCAACAAACATCTTTTTGTTTAAACTTTGGTCTGAATCTTTTCACCTCCTTTCTATTCTCTATTTTCACGTCCTTAATTTATCCAATGTCCAAAAAGCGAATATCGGAACATTTTTTTGCCTAAGTGCTAAAATTTCATTTCAGCACTCTCATGTTCGTCACAATTTCCCTCTTTCTTTCAAGTCCTGATTGTTTAATTGAAAGAGGTTTCAAAAATATGCCCCTTTTCTTTAACTTTGTCAGGGCAAAAACAGCCCGGAAGAACTATCGGCTTAAAGCGGACGATCTCATAATAAGCACAGCCAGTTGAAATGATATCCGTCTTACTAATATCCAACACTCAGAAAGGTGTCGTCTTTCTCACATCCCGATTTTTTTTTCAGCATCAGCTTTTGAAGTCGTAACCGGCTCGCGTTATGCAGGGCAGAAAAGCCTCCTTAATTTTCCCCAACCTTTTCCTGAATCCCGCAGCACCGATCAGACCGGAACCCAGAAGGATCACTGCGGCAGATTCGGGTTTGCCTGTGACGTCAACATTTCCCAAACTTGCGGAAAAAATGTTCCCCGGGCCGTCCCGCCTCTTATCTGAAAATGACAAACCGCCCAAATCGCTTCCGATGAAGAAAACCTCGGCAATCGGTAATCTGTCAGGCGACCGGAAACCGAGCCTCCTGACATGGAAATGTTCCGGGAAATTCAGGTTCACCGCCCGGAAACGCCTGTTTCCAAATGTGTAATCGCTAAAATCCGAAACAGCGTTCCCATAACGGACATTGAATCTGAATTCAGCCAACGCTTTGAATGAATGAACCCGGGCACCGTTTCCCGGCTCTGAAATAACGACATCCAGATCAAACGGCTCATCCACGTCAAGTGATGATGAGAAAGGGCTGAAAGACGATGTGATTCCCCATGACTTGTCTGAGAACCCCGGGCCGGAAGCGGCACGGTAACAGATAACGAATTTTTTTTTGGCTCTTTTCATCATAACAAATTCAGAGGGTTCATAGAGGATTCTGTATTCAACGGGTAAAATCCTTACCAAAACCCAATCCTTGTAGTTTTTCAAAATGTCCTTTATAAAAGGAATGCCCAGGAGCGATTATTTCGAACATTTTTATTCCGGTTTCAGGCTGTCGCTACAAAATGTGAAATATCGCATATTGCGAAATGTCACAGGCTTCGGTAATACCTGATTTTGCCCGTAATGACAGCTTTTTATTCTGCTCCTGTTATGGCAGGCAGCGGATTCCGGGTCAAAATTAAAAAGATTCTTCAACTCCTTTTAATTTTGCCCGCAATGACCGCCTTCCGGTGTGCAAATTCTTTTCTCACACACGATCCCCACAACATTCCTTTTTAATATGGCACCATGTGTATTCAGCCCACACCTTGCCCAGTTTCTTTGCCTGGGAGTATGTTTTTACGACAGGATTGTTTCCGGAGCTGATCCGTCTGCCTTCCATGTTTAAAATCGCCCGGTTGCCGTTGGCCGGCACCGAGACAACCTCCACCTCGTAGCGGGCATTCCGAAAATGAAAGCAGAAATCAAAACACGCCATGCCGTCCGATGTCCTGTAAGTGTCCT
>JAUCGI010000065.1 GCA_030378035.1 Desulfobacterales bacterium HSG2 | reverse complement strand
TTCCGGACCTGAAATCCGAGCCGGTCCGTCACCGCCTGCTGATTTTGCGCACGCGCCGAAAAAAGGGCGTCGGGAATGTCCGTGTCCGCGGCGCTGAAAAGCCGGTACGGCGACAGCAGGCTGCGAATGAAGGCAAGTCATTTCAGGGTTCAACGATTCTTGGCAGTGGTTTTGTTTTATCGCCTGAAGGCGCTCAGAGGCTCGTTGACAAAGACCAATGTAATTCTCTGGTCTTGTTTCCATATTTGAGCGGAGAGGATGTCAATTCAGATATGAATCAAGCACCCAGACGCTGGGTAATCAATTTCCGGAACTGGCCTCTTGATCGCAATAAAATTCCTCCAAACTACAGCGATCCTGTGGCATCCGATTTTCCTGATTGTTTAACAATAGTCGAGGAGAAAGTTAAACCAACTCGGCTTAAAAACAAAGTTAAGAGCAGGCGAGAACTTTGGTGGCAATTCACCCGCCCCACACTTGATCTGTATCATTCCATTTCCGGGGAAAAATATGTAATAGTTGCCTCAAGAGTTACAAAATATGTTGTCCATGCTATCGTTCCATGTAATTATGTTTACGATGTGGGTACAAATGTTATATTATTCAGTTATCAACGATTTGCAATATTAAGTGCAAGTCTGTTTGATGTATGGGTACATAAATATGCCTCCACTCTTGAAACGAGAATCCGCTATACACTAACTGATTGTTTTGAAACATTCCCATTTCCGGAAGTAAATGATGATTTGGAAAAGATCGGGCAGGAATATCATCAGCATCGTCAGGCGATCATGAAATCTCGTCAGCAAGGCTTAACCACCACTTACAACCGCTTCCACAACGAGGATGAGAACGACAGCGACATCGTAAAACTCCGTGAACTCCATATCCAAACGGACAACGCCGTCGCCCGGGCATATGGCTGGACAGACCTCAGTCTCGAACACGATTTCCACGAAACCAGACAGGGCATCCGCTTCACCCTCTCCGAATCTGCCCGCCGGGAAGTCCTGGACCGCCTCCTCCGCCTGAACCATGAACGCTATGCGGAGGAAGTCGCCCTGGGCCTGCATGACAAAGGGAAAAAGAAAAAAACAACAAGGAAGCCGAGAAAAACCAAGATCGGCAAAGGCAAAAAACAGGAGAATGGGAAGCAGATGGGCATCTTTTCTGAAAAATGACAACGGATTTCAGGATGAAACGGATATGCCCGGTCGGATCAGATATGACAACGGATTTCGGGATGGAACGGATATGTCCGATTCATCCTCCTGTCCGTAACGCTCTCTGATGGAAGCAGGGTCATGCCGGTCCGACCGTGACCTGATTAGAAGAGGCTGTATAAACCTGAAAGTCTGAAAAGGAGAGTATTATGAGCACTAAGGACATTGTGCCGGTTCTTCATGAAGTGAAGTTCGCGGGCGACACTGTGGAAGTGGTGGAAAGGGATGGAGAAACTTGAATCTCTTGGAAATACAAATCGTTAAAATATGATAGGAATAAAATTATGACAAACAACACCCCCTCACCTTATGAACTCCGGGCCATGCTCGAAGACCTCATAATCAAAGACCTCCTCGGCCCCGCGGACGGCCCCGAGGAGGAGATGAATGAAAGACGGGTCCATGAACGCTATGTTGTGGGCGTCCTCGCACCCAAAAAAGTCAGAGCCGAGACACAGGATGTCATTGCCAACGCGGGAACCGATTCCTATGATGAGGGCAAGACCGACCTTTCCGCGGTCCAGTCCGACACCATGTTTCCGTCCTCAATGGGCATGACCTTTGCCGTGGATAAAAACGCCACAGAACTGAGACTCACCGCAAGATGGGGAGACTACACCAAAGCATACAGCCAGACCCTCACGGATCCCAAAACCGGAAACGCCCTGCTCGTATGGAAACGCACACCCGTTGAAGGCACTTCCGACCCCATCCCCGTCAGAGGAGGAATAATGCCCCCATGGGTCGTCACAAAAGATCATCCCAAAGTAACGGTCCGGGGCCGAATGAGAAAAGGTGAAAACGAATGGCTGATTACGCTTTTTTTAGTCAACGGTCAGGAAGATCCGAGGCAGCGAAACAGTGAGAAATGGCTTTTCCAGCCCGAACTGATCGCAGAGTCACCGAACGGGAAGGCCATCTTTCGCAAACATCTCTCCTATTCCGCAAATCTTGAAAAGATGGATGAGATCACCCGCACCGAAACCCGAAGCCTCGCCATGCTTTACCGCCGGCAGGTGGAGTTTGCGGTGGGGCACAGCACAGGGGTTCACGCCCATCCTGACCCGGAAAATCCCCAGCGTGCCACACGCCTTGAAACAAAAGCGGTCCCCATTTATGAAGTGCCGCAGACAACCCCGCCTGACAGCACAGACAATCCCGATCTGGAAGGCGTTATCCTGGATATGAAGGAACTCTCAGAAGCGACCGACGCGCAACTGGCCGAAAAACTGATTCCCCTGGCAGACGCATATCAGAAATGGATTGAAAGAGAAGCGCAGAAGATCAGCGATCCTGCCCAGGACCTGGAAACCCATGAGGAAGCAGCCGGCGAAGCCATGGCAAATTGTCAGAATGCACTGTCACGCATCCGTGAAGGGATATCGCTTCTCTCCCAAAACAAAAAAGCCGCCCGGTCTTTCCGCTTTGCCAACCGGGCCATGTGGCAGCAGCGGGTTCAATCCATCTTTGCCAAACAGATTCGCAAGGGGCAGCGAAAGATGAATGAAGGCCTGAAAGGCATTGACATTCCCCAAAACCGGACATGGTATCCGTTTCAACTGGCGTTCATACTGCTCAATCTCCCGGGCGTCACCGATGTGCATCACCATGACCGGACCCATGAAACCCAAGCCGCGGCGGATCTGTTATGGTTCCCCACAGGAGGCGGAAAAACCGAAGCCTATCTCGGCCTGGCCGCGTACACCATGGCACTGCGCCGCGTTCAGGGAGATATGGGAGGACGTTCGGGAGAACACGGCGTGGCCGTAATCATGCGATACACCCTGCGTCTGCTGACCCTCCAGCAGTTCCAGCGCGCGACCGCGCTGATCTGCGCTTGTGAAGTGATCCGCAGGGAAGAGCCTCAGAAATGGGGAGAAGCCCCGTTTCGCATTGGTCTGTGGGTGGGGATGCGCGCCACGCCGAATACCACGCATCAGGCACAGGAAGCCATCGCACACAGCCGCGGAGACGGAAGGCCCGGCGGAATCGGCACACCGGCCCAACTGACCTCCTGCCCCTGGTGCGGCACGGCCATAGACTCCGGAAAGCATATCAAGGTGTATTCGGGCATGAGCACGCTCAGCCGTACCTTTATCTACTGCGGCGATCCCCTGGGA
Organism: Desulfobacterales bacterium HSG2; assembly: GCA_030378035.1. Classification (GTDB taxonomy): domain Bacteria; phylum Desulfobacterota; class Desulfobacteria; order Desulfobacterales; family 4be13; genus JAUCGI01. Next base: position 23,412 of record JAUCGI010000065.1, on the reverse strand, counting down.
CGGTGCCCGTTCACAGAACGCACCTCCCCCAATGAGGGCATCCCCGCGCTGGTGGTGGATGAGGAGATTTACCGGAACCCGCCCTCGCTGCTCATCTCGACGGTGGACAAATTCGCACAGATGCCTTGGAAAGGAGCGGTGCAGATGCTCTTTGGTCAGGTGAATGCCCGGTGTCCCAGGCACGGATTCCGGTCCCCTGAAGTCAATGACCGGGACTCACACCCGCGCCGCGGTTCCCTGCCGCAGGTCAAAAGCATCCCGCATATCCCGTTACGGCCCCCGGATCTGATTATTCAGGATGAACTGCATCTCATCAGCGGTCCGCTGGGATCCATGGTGGGGCTGTATGAGACGGCTGTGGATGAATTATGCTCCTGGCGCGTGGACGGCGAAAAAGTCCGTCCCAAACTGATTGCTTCCACCGCGACCATTCGGCGGGCAAAAAGCCAGGTCAGTCAGTTGTTTCTGCGAGATGTGAAGGTGTTTCCCCCGCACGGCACGGATATCACCGACAACTTTTTCTCATTGCAGCGCGAGCCGGGTGATGATTATCCCGGACGCCGTTACCTCGGTATCTGTGCCATGGGGAGGCGATATCCGGCCGCGACGATCCGTCTCTATGTGGCGGCCCTTGCCGCAGCCCAGAAACTCTACGAAGATTACGACGCTGCCGCGGATCCCTGGATGACGCTGGCCGGCTATTTCAACTCCATCCGGGAGCTGGGCGGAACCCGGCGTCTGGTGGAAGACGATATCAGCACCCGGTTGCGGGATGCGGATAAACGGGGGTTGGTGAAGAGACGCCTGCTGAGACTTGAGGAACTGACATCCCGAAAGAGCAGCGCGGATATCCCGGCCATATTGGACCGCTTGGACATCGGATTCAACAAAGCGGATGAAGACAAACGAATGCACCGGCGGAAAACCGCTCAGAAAATTGACCTGCCGGATCCGTTGGATGTGGTCCTGGCGACAAACATGATTTCTGTGGGCGTTGACGTGGATCGCCTCGGGCTCATGGCGGTTGCCGGTCAGCCCAAGAGCACCGCGGAATATATCCAGGCCACCAGCCGCGTGGGACGGCGCTGGCCCGGGCTGGTTCTGATGCTTTATAACTGGGCCCGGCCGAGAGACCTCTCCCATTATGAACGGTTTGAACACTATCACGCCACTTTTTACCAGCATGTTGAGGCCCTGTCCGTGACGCCCTTTGCACCTCGGGCCATGGATCGCGGGCTTACCGGGATCATGGTTTCACTCATACGCCTTGCAAACGACGAACTGAATGAAAATTCCCGGGCAGGCGATCTGACGCGGGAGCATGAACTCCTCAGAAATGCCATGGAAGCGATTATCCGCCGTGCAGAACATGTCGGGGATGAATCCGTTGGCAAGAATGCGGAGAAGATGCTCTCTGAAAGACGGAATATCTGGCTGAGAAAAATTGAAGATGCCACAATGGCCACCCTTGGTTATTGTGAAAAAAGGGACGGGACAGACACCATCGGCTTGCTCAAACCTCCCGGCAGAGGTGGATGGGATCAGTTCATCTGTCTCCATTCGCTGCGCGATGTGGAGCCGTCGATTCATCTTATTTTGAAAGAACCTCCGTCTGAAGATACTGTCTGAATCTTTCTCTTGCTCTCGCTCTTTCTCTTTCTCTTTCTCTTTCTCTTTCTCTTTATCTTTATCTTATTCCTGCTCTTAATCAAACGGGCAAGGTTAAGATAAAGAGCAAGATAAAGATAAAGAGCAAGAGTAAGAGCAAGATAAAGATAAAGAGCAAGAGCAAGATAAAGATAAAGAGCAAGATAAAGAGCAAGAGCAAGATAAAGATAAAGATAAAGAGCAAGATAAAGAGCAAGATAAAGAGCAAGAGCAAGAACAAGAGCAAGATAAAGAGCAAGAGCAAGAGCAAGAGCAAGATAAAGAGCAAGAGTAAAAGGGAGATTTTAATGACAAACGATATCCGATCCGCAGTGGTGGGAGATTTAAGACCGAGTCAGCTTTTATACACATTCGGCGTGGGATCATTGCTTGACCTGCCGCGCCTCTCGGTTCTGGTGATGGGGCTGGATGACTGGAATACCGCATATTGCCAGCCGATAACTGAGGAGCGGCTGCTTTCAGCCATCAGGTTGCAGCTTGGCTCACAGGTGCAGAGGCTTTTAATGCCGCCTTTTGACCCGGATGAGAGCGAAGGCCCGGGGAGCCGCAATCCTTTCGGAAATCAGGTCGGGGTTCCGGTTGCCAGCTTTCCGGGATGGATGCGCTGTCCCAAATGCAATCGTCTGGCCCCTCTGGATTCAGGTCTGTTTAAGCTGAAAGTACAGCACTATTACCCGGACCGCACCAGGTATGTTCACACCAACTGCAATAAGGCAAATGAACCTCCGGTTTTGCCGGTGCGTTTCCTCATTGCGTGCCCAAACGGACATCTTGACGACTTTCCCTGGGTGGAATATCTTCACAAAGGACGCCCCTGCTCAAGCCCCCGTCTCAGGCTCAGGGAGTATGGCATATCCACCGATGCATCGGATATCGTCATTTATTGCGATTCCTGCAAAGCCGAGCGGCGTATGGGGGAAGCATTCGGCCCGAGAGCAGAAGATATCCTGCCCCCGTGCCGCGGCCGGCATCCGCACCTGAGAAATTATGATGAAGCGGAATGCACGGAAAGCGTCAGAGTCACTCTGCTCGGGGCTTCCAACGGTTGGTTTCCCATCACGCTCTCTGCCATATCCATCCCGAGTTCCACAGAAAAAGTCAGGCAACTGGTGGAGGATAACTGGGCAACTCTGAAACCTGCGACATCCCCTGAAATCCTTCGGGCCTTTCGCCAGACTCCTCTTTTAGCCGCATTAGCCGAATTTTCAGATGATGAGATATGGAATGCTATCGAAAAAAAACGGGAATCCGGTGATGATGAGGAGAGTGGCGGCGCAGAGGGGTTGAGAGTTCCGGAATGGAAAGCGTTCTCAAATCCTGACGCGGCCATGAATACGAATGACTTCAGGTTGCGAGTCGCATATCCTCCCGCGGGATACGGAAGACGCATCGAAAAAACGGTTCTGGTGGAGCGTATCCGTGAGGTGCGTGCGCTTATGGGGTTTACCCGGATTGAATCCCCGGGAGATTTTATGGACGGCGAGGATCTTCCCGAAGAACGGCGCGCCCGGCTCTCCCGTCGTGATCCGGAATGGCTGCCTGCGGCAGAGGTTCGGGGAGAAGGGGTGTTTCTGCAATTTAATGAATCAGCAATCCGTAAGTGGGAGCAGCGAAAGGCGGTTAAGGAATTATCCCGGGTATTTTCCAGCGGTCATATCGCATGGCGGCGAATACGGGGAATTGAGCCGAATGACGGGAGATTTCCGGGGATTCGTTATGTCCTGCTTCACTCGTTTGCCCACGCGCTCATGCGGCAGTTCATTCTGGAATGCGGTTATACCGCGGCCAGCATTCGTGAGCGGATTTATTCAGAGGAAAAACCGGAAAACGCGATGGCAGGTATTCTCATTTACACGGCCGCGGCAGACAGCGAAGGCACACTGGGCGGACTGGTAAGCCTCGGAGAACCGGCAATCCTTGGCAGACACATCGACCAGGCATTGGAACAGATGCGGCTTTGCGCTTCCGATCCCTTATGCTCCGAGCATTCTCCCGCGGAAGAGTCGGCAAGCATTCACGCCGCGGCCTGCCATGCCTGCCTTTTTGCGCCGGAAACATCCTGTGAGCGGGGGAACAAATATCTGGATCGGGCAACACTGGTTCGGACGTTCTCCACCGAGGGTGCTGCCTTTTTTGAATGAGAAGGAGGGAGGGAGGTTGGGTCGGGTCGGAAGTTAGGTCGGACCAAATCCGGGAAATATGACAGGGATATCCGTTTCATCCTCCGATCCGCTGTCATATTTCCCAGGACCACAAAAAGCGTTAGAATCAGGAACGTGCTTTGTTAGGTTTTAGTTTAAACGCAAGTTTAAGTTTAAGTGCAAGTTTAAGTTTAAGTGCAAGTTTAAATGCAAGTTTAAATATTGATAACCTTATCCGCCAGTTGCATGGATGTCACAATATCGAGCATATTGGTGGTCTCGCCGACCTGCTTCCGCTCCAGAAGGTTGAAGTGATTCAGACAGGTTCCGCAGACCAGAATGCGCTGGTCGTCAGCTTCCAGCGCCTTCAGTTCCGGCAGTACATCGGAATCGTCAATGGTCAGTTTGACGCCGTTGTTCACAAAGATCAGCCGCCATAATTCAGGCCCCATCTCTTTCAGGGTCGTAATGAAACTCTTCATCAGCTTCAATCCCAGTTCGTCATCTCCGTGACCGATTCGGTCGGTGGCGACCATGAGCATGATCTTTCTTCCTCCGGCCTCCGTCGTTTCAATCGCAGAGGCTTCCGGGAAAACATCTCCCTCTCTCTTTCCGGTGATATGAAAATGGCCGCCTTCTTCCTGAACCGAGACTTCAAATTTCCTGGATTCAAGAAACAGGGATACATTCTCTTTGGCAGCCTTGTTATCCACGATAACTTTGAGGGGGGCTGCATGTTCCTTCTCTACCGCGTCCTTTGTCATTAACACCGGGGCAGGGCAGGCCAGCCCCCTGGCATCTATTTCTTTCATAATAATCCTCATTAGGGGTTAAGGGGTAAAAAATCTTTATCTTGCTCTTTATCTTGCTCTTGCTCTTTATCTTGCTCTTGCTCTTTATCTTGCTCTTGCTCTTTATCTTTATCTTGCTCTTGCTCTTTATCTTTATCTTGCTCTCCCAGCTTCGGCTTAATGAGAAAGATGAAGAGCAAGAGAAAGAGCAAGAGCAAGATAAAGAGCCAAGATAAAGAGCAAGAGCAAGATAAAGAGCAAGAGCAAGAGCAAGATAAAGAGCAAGAGCAAGAGCAAGATAAAGAGCAAGATAAAGAGCAAGAGCAAGAGCAGGAGTAAGATTAAGGGATAACCCGAATCCTTTCATCAGGCCCAAGCAGCACTTCCCCAATAATGGCGGATCGGCTCATCCCCTTCTGTTTCAATTCATCGAGCAAGTTATCCGAGCTTTCTTTTTCCACACAGATCAGCAGGCCGCCGGATGTCTGGGGGTCAAAAAGTATGTATTGGAGAGGGCGGTTCACAGAGGGGGATATTTCCGTCATTGAGTCACGGAACTCACGGTTCCGATGCGCTCCCGCGGGAATAAGTCCCATCGCTGCATATTCAGAGGCTTCGGGGATAACGGGAATTCTGTCTGCCAGAAGACTGACGCTGCACCCGGAGCCTGTCACCATCTCCGCAAGATGACCGAGCAGGCCGAAACCGGTGATATCCGTACACGCGTGAACCGGATAATGACGCATGATTTCCGATGCATCCCTGTTAAGAGACGCCATCAGGCGGATAACCTTGGCAATGGTATCTTTTTTGGCAAGCCCCGCCTTGATCGCGGTGTTGATGATGCCTGAGCCTAAGGGTTTGGTCAGTATCAGTTGATCGCCGGCCATGAGTCCGCTTTTGGTGAGAACCCGGTCCGGATGGATAAATCCGGTGACAGACAAACCGTATTTCAGTTCATTATCCTCCACGCTGTGACCTCCGGCCAGAACGACTCCCGCCTCCCTCATCTTGTCTGATCCGCCCTCAAGAATCCTGCGGAGAACGGATATATCCATCTGGTTCATGGGAAAACAGACGATATTCATGGCCGTTTTCGCGTCGCCCCCCATCGCGTAAACATCACTCAGCGCGTTGGCGGCGGCGATCTGTCCGAACCAGTACGGATCATCAACAACAGGCGTAAAAAAGTCAACCGTCTGAATGATCGCCAGATCATCCGTAATCTTATAAACGCCGGCGTCATCTGCACGCTCCAACCCGACAATCAGATTTGAGTCTGTCGGAAATTCAAGTCCGCATAATGCCCTGTCCAGGTCCCCCGGAGATAACTTGGAGGCTCAGCCGGCACCGGTAACTGTTTCCGTGAGGCGGGGAATTCTGGGGTCTGTCATATTTTTTTTCCTTGTGTTTTGTGTTTTGTGTTTGGTATTTTGTATTTTGTGTTTGGTATTTTGTATTTGGCATTTTGTGTTTGGCATTTTGTGTTTGGTATTTTGTGTTTGGTATTTTGTGTTTGGTATTTTGTGTTTGGTATTTTGTGTTTGGTATTTTGTGTTTGGTATTTTGTGTTTGGTATTTGGTATTTGGTATTTGGTATTTGATGCTTTGTAAAACTTCCGACCAAACACCAAACACCAAACACCAAATATCAAAATACCAAACACAAAACACTACCGGGCAATCTCCGAAACATCACAACGGAGCACCTTGACTATATCCCCCGGCGACAGAATGAGCATGATACCTCTCTGGCCTGCGTTTATGGCAACTTTGTCAAATTTCATCAGGCTCTCTTCCATCACAACCGGCAATCTCTGCTTTGTTCCAAAAGGGCTTATGCCGCCCACGGAATAGCCTGTGAGACGTTCCGCAGTCGCGGTATCCGCCATTGCTGCCCGCTTCACGGAACAGGCCCGGGCAATATGCTTTAGCGCGAGTTGTCTGTCTCCGGGCATGAGCGCCATTGCATAACGCTTGTTTCCGAGATCAACCACCAATGTCTTGATCGTCCTTTCGATGGGAAATCCGATGGCTTCCGAGGCAAACACGGCACCCTTTTCTTCATGAACGTATTCTACCGCTTCGTAAGGGATGTCTCTTTTTTTGAGGAAATTTATCGCTCTTGTTGACATTTGTTATTTCACACCTTCGGTGGGGAATCCTGCCCCTTTCCAGGCAAAAATGCCGCCTGGATGACGGAACACATTCCTGTATCCGAGTTTTTTGGCCCAGGCCGCGCCGTTATGGCTTCGGGTGCATTTCACAAAACCGCAGTAAACAACGATGGTTCTGTCTTTATCCGGGCCAAGCAGCTTGACGTAGTCATCCTTTGTTTTACCGTTCGTCTCTTTGGTGTCCCATGTTTCCATTTCCGGAATCGGAAACAGGAACTGTCCGGCCCCGGGAATATGGCTTTTCTTATAGCTGGCATCATAAGGCATGGTATCGATGATCAGGAGTTCCTTGCCTGAGTCGATCCATTTTTTAAGCTCCTCGGTGGTAACAACGCCGTAACCGCCCCGCTGAACCTCGCGAAGCAGCTTCACCGCAGCCTTTTCATTCTCCACCTCTTTCTCAAACTTATTTTCAAACAGAGCCGGAGCCGGAGTTGCCAGAAGCAGCCACAGAGCCGTGAAGATGAAGATCGTTTTGATTGTTCGCATCATTTTCTCCTATTATGTGTTGGATTTTTATGCCTGTAAACTTAAACTTAAACGTGAACGTGAACGTGCCCGTGAACGTGAACGTGAACATGAACTTAAACGTGAACGTGAACGTGGACGTGAACGTGAACGTGAACGTGAACTTAAACATGAACTTGAACATTTATGCCATATTCAACTTTTTTCAAACGCCTGTCATTCCTGCGAAAGCAGGAATCCATTTTTCACATCACATGAGTTCATGTTCAAGTTTACGTTTACGTTCACGTTCATGTTCACGTTTACGTTCAAGTTTACGTTTTCTGATTATAACGGATTTAGGGGAGGCTCCGAACCGCGAATGACGCGAATGAACACGAATCGCACGGATCACGGGGAGGAGTCACACCGTTCCCCGGTCGGGCGTCCTCCGGATCCGGGGATGCCCGGCCGTCATTCCGGTCACACGGTTCTGTGTCCGTTCGCGTTCATTCGCGGTTCGGAGCCTCCCCGAAAAGCGTTATAATCAGTACGTTTTTAAAGAAACCTTGGTTTCTGATCTGAATGACCGGATATAGCGCCACATATAAAGATAAATAATTCCGGTCATCATCACCATATCTCTATAAAGCGCGGAACGAAGCCCGTGATAAGCGTCGGCTTCCGGATCATCAGGGCCGAAACAGCCGCAGTCTATGTCAAACCCCATCCATATCCCGTAACTGAGTATCGCCATAAACAGAATCAGCAGTCCTGTGACGATGGTCAGACTGCCGCGAATGTCCAACAGCAGGCATAAGCCGGCGATAACTTCAAACACGGAAAGCCCCAGTGCCGCGGGCAGGAGCAGGTTTTCCGGAAGCAGACCGTAGTCGCCGATAATCACGGCAAAGGATGCCGGATCTGCCAGCTTTGTGATACCGGACCAGATAAAAATGAGGCTGAGGAGGATCCGGATCAGTCGATACGGCCAGACAGAATTCTTGTCAGAGAAGAACATCCTGCCCGAATTGTTCAAATATGATAAGGATAACTTCATTTTCTCTCCTGCTTTTTTATTATATCGACAACTATTTAAGGATTTCACATAAGAAGGGGACAGTCCTGGTTCCGCGCAGGACAAATCCTTTACTATGAAAATACATTTTCATCACCGTGGTGAAAAAACTTTTCATGGAAGTTTCGGGCATCCTTCATTTTGCCTGAAAAGTAGTTTACACTTTTAAGTTCGTAGTTCCGCCTTTAGGCGGTGCCGGAACTACGAACTTAAACCCATAAATGAAGGATGCCAAGTTTCGGTATCCTTCATTTATGAGTTTACACTTTTAAGGCAAAATGAAGGATGCCGAAGTTTCTTATGTCAATACCTCGGACAATTTTTCATGATGTCGGGAAGGAACTGCCGACACGCCCTGCAAAACGGGCATCCCGGTTCGGGAAGTCCGCGCTGTCCCGTTCCCTAAATAACGGTCTGAGGGGCTTTTCACAAAAACTGTCCGAACTATTGTTATGTGAAATCCTTAAGTATTGTCATGGCAACCATAGAAGAAACTAATAACAGGCTGTGCCATCCTTATGTATGCCATCCTTATTATAAAAGGATTACGTTCTCAACATTGGTTCCTTCTATCCCGCCACAATAGTTTCTCAATCTTATCTTTCAACGTAAACTTATAAGTATCATTTTTTTCAAAGTTTCCAAAGCTACTGTAAAAAGCCGGATTTGTCAATTCGCTTATTTCTATGGCAAAAATGATTTGCATAGAAAATATCAATACATGCAAAAAGGATTCCCGAAGTTTCCGAAACTTCGAGTCTGTCAGGCAGATATTCAAGAATCGAAGACTAAATATTTGCTTCAGCAGGCTCGATCTGCCGGCGCGGGTCTGTGATCGAAATTCAAAAAATTTGACAGTTGACACTTTTGAAAGAGCAGATGAGTTTATTCTTCAAAAAGTGTGAAGTGTTTTTGAAGTAATATGAAAGATGCCCCATATCCCGGATTTGTCAATCCGCCGGGGCGCATTCCCAAAAAGTAGGAACATGCCGGCCCTGATCTTCGTTTCGGCCACTCGGGTTCCGCGGGATTGACAAATTCGGCAACAGCCTGGATTTGTCAGTCCAAGGCCGGGCCAAGCCGGGCGGAGTGGCCCAAACGAAGATCAAGGCCAACATGCCGTATGTGCCGGAAACATTCCGTTTATATTGCCGACTCCGGAAATCCGGCACGGACGTATCCCGGACGGAATACGGTAATATTACCGTGTTTTCATACTTTGCCGCCCGGAACATGAAGCCGGATCACAGTGTCACCTACTTTTTTGGAATGCTCCCTCCGCCGGAGCAGTGAGGGAACTGTCTCTGCAAAACCGAAAAAAAATTTGACAAGCTCTCCTAAGCATATTCAGATTTATCGGGAGCAGTGAGGGACTCACCCGGTTCGGATTGGCTAATCCGAACCCATGGCGATTGCTCTGCAAAACCGAACGAATGAAAATTGTGGCCTTCATTTATGGGTTACACTTTTATGGGTTACACTTTTAAGTTTGTAGTTCCGCAGCACCGCCTAAAGGCGAATTTTTGTCATCTGAAAAGTGTAAGCTGCTTTCGGGCAAAATAAAAGAGGCCAAAATTTCAAAAAAGATTAAAAAATGTGTTGACGAATCCGAAACAATCTGTATATTAGGCAGAATATTGCTTCTCGGGTGATCTTATTATGTCCTGAAGCATTTCGTTTATTATGGTACCGCAACTTTTAAATTCATCCCTCTGATAATTTCAGGGTCAGCCACTAAAAATGGGACGGGTTTCCAGGTTGTTGCAACAGTCTGTTCGGTGTCGATAAAATAATAACTTTTAATCTTTAATTTAAGGAGGTTTTTTATGTCGAGTGAAGGAACACCTCAGGGAAATCCGGCGGTTGTCGGATTGGCAGGTTTCGGTCTTACCACCATGCTTCTTCAGGTTCATAATGTCGGGTGGTGCGGTGTCGGACCCATTGTGGCGCTGGCGTTTGTATTCGGTGGACTGGCACAGATGATTGCCGGTTTTCAGGAATTCAAATGCGGCAACAACTTCGGTTACAGCGCTTTTGTTTCCTACGGGGCATTCTGGATAGCCCTGGGAGTTATTTTCATCATGAACCATTTCAAGATTTATCACTCCAGTACAACGGATGTGGGATGGTTCCTGGTCGTCTGGACCCTTTACACGATCATCATGTGGATTCCCGCCATGAAGATTCACGGTGCCATGGCAATAACATTTACCCTTTTGGTTATCGGATTCATACTGCTGGACCTGGCGCATTTCGGTTACCCTGAATTAACCGTGGTTGCCGGCTATGAACTGATGCTGTGCGCGGCCGCAGCTTGGTACATGATGGCCCATGTCATTTTTGCCCAGGTATTCGGAAGGGATGTGCTTCCGGTCGGCAAGCCCTGGATCAAATAAAACTGATCAAATAAAACTGTGCGCCGGCTGCTTCGGCGCTCATAAAACGAAATGAACCCGAAAAAACATAGGAGGTATTATGAAGAGACTTCATGTCATTGCGGCCGTTCTGGCTGTTCTTTTCTTTGCGGCAAATGCCGTTGCCGGAGAATCGGCAACAAAAGATGAATGTGTGGTGAAATGCCATGAGGCCGCCGCACTGATCGCCGCGAAAGGTCTGGATGCGGCAGTAAAGATAATCGGCGACCCCAAGGGGCCTTTTGTCTGGAAAGATTCTTATGTGTTTCTGATGAATCTGGACGGCAAAATGCTTGCACATCCCATAAAACCTGAACTGAAGAAGCACGAACATCTCCTGCTGATGACGGATCCTCTGGGTAACGCGCTGTTTGTCAGTTTTGTCAACCTTGCCAGAAAAGTGGGACACGGATGGGTTAATTACATGTGGCCCAAACCCGGCAAAGTGACCCCCTCAAAAAAGCTCACATATATCTACAGGGTTCCCAATCAGGAACTTTTCGTGGGTGCGGGTGTTTATGTCGGCGGCATGATGTATTAACCGCCGTTAATTATTCTGTAACCGACACTGGGCAGTTTGTAAGTACCCGGCCATAAATTTTCAGGTATCTGCTTATAATAGAAAATCCTGGAAAATTTTTGGCCAGGTACTTTTTTATTACAGCAACTTGGAAATTCGTCCCCTTTTCCATTATAAGAGAGGGGACGTATTTACAAGTTGTGGTACTACAGCAACTTGGAAATTCGTCCCCTTTTTTCCATTATAAGAGAGGGGACGTATTTACAAATTGCTGTACCACACAGACGAATGAGATTCTCCTGTATGGATCAGTCCCCGACTTCCGAAGTTTTTGAAACTTTGGAAGTCTTCGGCTGTGCCATATGAAATAAAATGAAGAATGCAAAGAAAGATTGCCATAATTATTTCTGTTCTGTTGTCTGCTTATCTCCTTGCCTATGTTTCGGTGAGAAAGATTTATATAATGGATAACAGATTTCTGGCTGTTGTGTATTCTGAAAAATTCATGTCCGTTTATCCTGTCATCGAATTATATTACAAGAACGGTTCTGGTAATAAGGCAGTTGTTCCGGCTGACGCGAAAAAGAACCTATACGATCTTCATAAGGTGGATGTGCTAAATGTTTATGAAGGGTCAAGAGAAGTCATACCAAATAACGGCTGGTTTCTTCCTTTTCTGTTTTATCCTCTTGAAAAATTTGAAATTAAATGTCTGGTAGAAAAATCCGGTTAGTACACTCCTGTCAAGAAATCCCACATCATCGTCGCGTCCTGTTATTACGGTTAGGCATCCTTCATTTATGGGTTCACACTTTTAAGTTCGTAGTTCCGCAGCACCGCTAAAGGCGGAACTACGAACTTTTTATCATCCGAAAAGTTTAAACCTACTTTTCATGCAAAATGAAGGATGCCTACGGTTACATCATTTCTGGTTCTGACGGAATTTGTGGTCCGAATCCGTTTTTTAACGCGTATTACCGCGGAGAACCGCGAAGTCTCATCCGAATCTCCGCGTTTCTCCGCTGCCTCCGCGTTTTCCTGACTGCCTGAAATTATATACGGAACCACAATATCCGTTAGAATCAGCATTTCACATTTCTGATTATAGCGGATTTCATCTGACCCGCGGTCTGTCTGAGCGGAACTCGGCGCGGAGAACGCGGAGTCACGCAGGGGAAACCGCTCCGGTCTGCTGATATCTCCGCGTGTCTCCGCGTTCTCCGCGACCTCCGCGTTGAGCCTCCCTAAATCCGTTAGAATCATTTCATTTGAAAGAACAGCGGGACGCAGATGCACGCAGATTAACGCGGATGAGTTCGTTCCCCAGAAAAAGTGAGTGTGTCCCATCTACCCCATAATGTCATTCCGGTCAGAACTGGGAGGCGGACATTTTCCGACTTCGGCAGCGATGGATTCCGGGCGTGTCTCCGCGTTCTCCGCGACCTCCGCGTTGAGCCTCCCTAAATCCGTTAGAATCAGCATCATTTCATTTGTCACTTTTGAAAGAACAGCGGGACGCAGATTAACGCGGATGAGTTCGTTCCCCAGAAAAAGTGAGTGTACCCCATAATGTCATTCCGGTCAGAACTGGGAGGCGGACATTTTCCGACTTCGGCAGCAATGGATTCCGGGTCGGAACTGAAAAAATGTCCCATTTTTTCAGTTCCGCCCGGAATGACAGGTGGAGTGGGACATCCGTTTTTATTGGTCTGATGATTTTCAACCCGAAAACTGAAATCGTTTAATTTTAACGAGTTAGTTTTTTCATCATAAGTGTAAACTTAAGGATTTTTTCCCATGCCGGACGGGATTTGCAATCCCGTCCGAACCGTTCCGGTCGGAAACATTACGGACGGGATTGCAAATCGCGTCCGGCATGGCGGCATGGTCCTTAAGTTTACACTAATAGTTTTTTCATCATCCCTGATTTTCAAAAACTGTCCGAAGTTCAAACAAATTCCCAGGAAGGAGGCAATTTAGTTCCTGATCATACTGGGATCATAAGTGTAAACTTAACGGAGTCCTCCCGACGGCATTTTCCGGACGGGATTTGCAATCCGTCCGGATCGTTCCGGTGACAGGGCAGAAACGCGGACGGGATTGCAAATCCCGTCCGGCCTGATCCCCAAGTTTACACTAAATACCTGACCATAAGTTCTTCGGCATTTTATATCCCACACAAAGGCACAAAGATAGGCACAAAGGACACAAAAAAAATTATGGTCGGGTACTTACCGGGATAAAATAAGTTCTTCGGCATTTTATATCCCACACAAAGGCACAAAGGGAACAAAGGGTCAGCAATTCTAATTTTGGAAAAAATCAATGCAAATATCCGCGCAAAGATGGTTTGGGCAAACGCAGTTTCAACACATTGCGGCTTCATCAAAATCCGTTTGCGGCCAAAATTAGAATTGCTGACAAAGGGTACAAAAAAAATTATGCCCGGGTACTTACCGGGGATAAAATAAGTTCTTCGGCATTTTATATTATATCCCACACAAAGGCACAAAGGCACAAAGAAAGGCACAAAGGGCACAAAAAAAATTATGGCCGGGTACTTACCGGGGATAAAATAAGTTCTTCGGCATTTTATATCCCACACAAAGGCACAAAGGCACAAAGGCACAAAGATAGGCACAAAGGGTACAAAAAAAATTATGGCCGGGTACTTACCGGGATAAATCCGGTTCTGACAACTTTATTCAAAAGCGCATCAGATCAGATTTTTCAATCCGGGTGATATTGTTTTATAGAAGCTGTGTAATCAGCGAATTTTCATGTTGCACTGTCAGCATTCTGATAAAATAAAAAAACAGCTTGGCAAGATATATTTTTTATGGTAAACGGAAAGACATGTTGCGGAACAAGCACTACTATGAAAATAAAAGAATTAAAACTGACTAGTTTTGAGTCGCTTTCCATTGATATGGACGGCCAACTGACTGTCCTGATCGCTCCGAACGGCGCGGGCAAAACAGCATTGCTGGATGCCCTTGGTCTGGGGCCCTTTGTGTCCAGATTTTCTGATGTCTCAGGTATCAACCCCAGCAAAGACAAATATCTTCGCATCAGGGATGACGGCAGCAGAGCGCCTTATATGCGTATTGGTCTGGAACTGACAAATGGTGTTGCCTGGGATCGTACCGGCAAACGGGACAGCACAGAGAGAACAAAACAGCAAATCCCCCAAGCTCTGGGGCTGACAGAACTCTACCGGTACGCGGATAAATTCATCCATCGTGAAGAAGATACGGAACCGCCCTCTTTACCGATTATCGCCTATTACGGTACAGGCCGGGGCGTATTCGATACCCGTCACCAGGGACGTCCGAAAAAACGATTCTGGCAGCATAACGCTTATGACGGCGCGCTTGATGCAAGGGCCAGTTTCAAAAAATGTTTTGATTTGTTTTATCAGTTGGAAGATTATGAACGTCGGGGAAGAGAAAAGAAACGTGACTGGAATTATCAACTGCCACCGCTGGACTCTGTCAGAAAAGCCATTGAAAGAATGCTTCCGGAGTTTGCAAATCCCCGAAGCGAAGTCCGACCGTTGCGATTCGTGATTGACTGGAAACAGGATCAACTGACCCGAACTCACCGAATTGATCAGTTGAGTGACGGTTACAGAACCACCCTGGCAATGGTGATGGATATTGCTTCGCGCATGACAGAGGCCAGTCTTGCCGCTGAAGATATTCTGAGCACAGAAGGTGTTGTGCTGATTGACGAAGTTGAGTTACACCTTCACTTGGCAGCAGACTATCCTGAGCGATCTGATGAGAACCTTTCCAAAAGTTCAGTTCATCGTCACAACTCACAGTCCCCAGATATTAACCACGGTGATGCAGGAGCAGATTTATACGCTTGGCCGAAATGCCGAGGGCCGGTATGTCGCGGGAAGACCTCTGGCCGGAACCTATGCTGAGGAAAGCCATGATGTTCTGCAAGCAGTCATGGTTTTGTTTCCTGCCTAACCCCCCGGATGTCAGGAGCATTTCAGATATTTGACCGACGGCCGAGTAGTTCCTGCATATTCTCTTAGCAGATCACAAACACAAAATGCCCAATACACCATTGATTTGCTGAATCTGAACTGTGAGTATTTGAAAAACAAGCGGAGAAGGTGGATTGGCGAGTTAGATCAAGTTATTCAGGAATATCTCGCAAATGACGACGACTTAGAATTCTTGGCAGATATGGAACTGGGGATTGCCAATGGAAAGCTCTGTCAATTTCACTCTGCCGCGTCTCAGCAATTTGGCCCTTTGGGCAGAAAAAATAACTGATTATAACGGATTTAGGGGAGGCCTTGTGAACGGCCCATAAACTTAAACTTAAACTTGAACTTGAACTTGAACTTGAACTTAAACATGAACGTGAACGTGAACGTGAACCTGGACTTGAATGTGAACGTGAATCCTGACGTGAACATTCATTTATGATCATGTCTGAGTCCAAGTTCAAGTCCAAGTTCAAGTTCAAGTTCAAGTTTAAGGCTCCCCTAAATCCGTTATAATCAGAAAAATAATAGAAGACCGCTACCCAGAGCTGTTATAAAATTTAACAATCAGATTACCCCATCGCTGGTAGTGGTGCGACATGAAGTACCCCGCTGCTGATAATGTTATTCTGAAGGAGAAAAAATGAGTTTTCCCGAAGCAAGCGTCGAAATTGTAAGTACGGATAAGTGTCCGCTTTATGAAGCAGGGGATGAATTTGAGCTGTCAGGCAAAGCTGCCTCCTCTCTGCTGCATAAGCCGGTATGCCTTATTCTTGCCGGAAACATACTGTCGGTTCTCACCAAATCCGAGGATATGGACAGCGACCTGAAAAGCGTATTTTATTGCAGCGGCTGTATCGGCCTAGTCCGGTTTGAATATAAGAAAAGGGATCTGACGTCTCTCATCGGCAAACCTGACGGTATGAGCGATGTGGTCAGTTTATTGCGCGGTTTCTCGATTTTCAGCCAACTGAATGAGAATGAGATCAGAGATATTGTTTCCTTTCTGAGGCTTGACAAATTTGACAAAGGGGACATCATTCTGCGAAAAGGGGAGCCGGGTAAAAAATTATTCATCATCGTGGCCGGAAGGGTGGAGGTGTTAGGGGACGCCGGCGTAAGGATTGCGTTTTTGGAAAAAGGAGAGGTTTTCGGAGAGATGAGCCTGCTCAGCGGCGAACCTGTCGCGGCAACCATAAGAGTTGTGGAACCCTCAAAGGTTCTGTATCTCAACGGCGAGTATTTCAGAAAATTTTTAAACCGGTTTTCCTCCCTTCAAATCTACCTCGCCCGCCTGCTTGCCCAGAGACTCGCCAAGACAAACGTCGCCAAATTTGAGGAATTCGCATCCGGAATGGTCGGAAAACTGTCCGAGATACCGCCGACCGGCTTGTTTCAGACATTGAATCTGAACCAGAAAACCGGCGTCCTGATCTTAAAACTCCCTGAAGGATCAGCCATTCTGGTTTTCAGGGACGGAGAGATTATTCGTGCGAAACACAACAAAAAAAGAGGCAGAGAGGCATTTTTCGAATTGTTGAAAGAGAATGAGGGACATTTCAAGTTCATCCCCGGCCTGTCGGAAGAAGAGATGAAAACTCCCCCTCTCGGAGAATTCATGGGGCTTCTGATGGAGGGGGTGAGACGGCTGGATGAATCTAATATCGGGTAATCAGGTCACTTTGAATTTGCTGATGAGTTTCTCCAATTGTCCGGCGACTCTGGCGAGTTCAACCGCTGAGGTGTTGACCAGTCTTGCCCCGACGCTGGACTCCTTCGCGGCATCGCTGACAATCTGAATGTCGGCCGCCACGTCATTCGTTCCCTTGGCAGCCTCGCCGGCGTTCCTGGACATATCGTTGACGCCTTCGGAGATTTCAGCGATGGAATCGGCGATGTTGCTCACGCCGATGTCGCTCTGGAAGATGTTGGACGAGATTTCATTGCTTGCCTGGGTCTGCTGCTCGACCGAATGAGTAATGACCCTGACCGAATCATTGATGGCGCTGATAATATCCGATACGCTGTCAATGACCCGGATGGCCACTTCGGTATGCCTCTGGACCTCCTCAATACGCCTGGCAACGTCCCGGGCGGCATGGGCGCTCTGATTGGCAAGCTCTTTGATCTCATTGGCAACCACGGCAAAGCCTCTTCCGGCGTCCCCGGCCGAAGCCGCTTCAATCCTTGCATTGAGCGCGAGGAGATTGGTATCTTCCGCGATCTTTCGGATGATTTTAATCACCACGCCGATCTCCCTTACCGCATCGCCGAGCGTGTTCATGGTGGCAGTCGCCTTTTTTGCCATGTCCGAGGCATCTGTTGAAATCTCAGCGCCTTCACGGGCATTTCCGGAGATATTCGTGATCGAGGCGCTCATCTCTCTGACTGCCGAGGCCACGGAATTCATATTGCGCGACATCTGGTCCGCGGTGCTGAAGATGGTCTGGATACTTACATTTATTTCTTCAGCGGATGACGCCATGTTGCGGATGTTGACACTCATCTCTTCTGCTGAGGAGGCAACACTGTTTGATTTGGCGGATACTTCGTCGGCCCCTGAGGACATCAGGCCCGAAACAGATGACATGTCACTGGCGAATGCGTTAATATCCTTGGCGTTGTCGGCAATGTCCTTTATAATATCTTGGAGACTCTCCACAAACAGATTGAACCATGTTGCCAGTTCCCCGAGTTCATCTCCGCTTTTCACCTCAAGGCGGATAGTAAGATCACCCTCGCCTTCCGCTATGTCTCTGAGCCGCGTCACGACCAGCTTTAAAGACTTGGTAATCGATCGGCCCAAAAGAGAGGTCAGAATAACCACCGCCATAGTTACAACAAACGCTGTCATTCCCCCGGCCGTTACCCCTTGGTATATCCGTTTTGTCAGAACCGCCACTCCCTCTTCCGCTCTTTTGGCGATACGTTTGTCGCTTTTTCCCATCTGGATCAGCAGGGCTTCTTTTTCGTGGTTCATCCCGTTCAACTGTTCGCGCAGTTTTCCGGCTGCCTCGTGAAACTGAAAAATCGTGTCTCTGTATCTTCGGACCTTTTCTGTGAGCGATTTGCCATACGCGGCGATATCAGAATCATAAGCGGCCATGGGGCGGACTTTTAACTGAAGATTATCCAACAGCGGCAACAGGGGATGTTTCTCTTTCTTCAGCGGTGATTCAAAATATTCCAGGCCCAGCTCGGTGAACCGGAGGTTGAGACGAAGAAGGGTCTCTCTGTACTGGGAGATTATCAGCGGCAGTTCTCTCGGAATGGAGACATCGCTGTTGTCTGTTATGGCACTGACGATCTTCTCAGAAATCATCTCCCCCAATGAGAGTGAGGTGTTGTCAATCTCCCGACTGATTGCTTCTATATCCCTCCGGACATGATTTACCACCGCGCACTGTCTGAAAACAGCCTGAATTTTTAATATAAATTCATCCAGGCTTTTTTTCAGCTTTGCGTCAGCACTTTTTGCCATGAGGAAGTGTATTTTGTTGCTGAGACGCTCGCCCTCGCTTTTCAAAAATTTTTCTTTTCCGTAGAATGTGCTTATCACAAGGTTCGTGTCCGCAAGCACCCGGGCAAGCTCCCTTCCGGTCCCAGCGTTCCTGATAACTTGGCCGAGTTCCCCGGCGAATATTCCGATGAACTCGTTTTTCATATAGCGAAATGAAAAAAACACAGCGACGGTGATAACGCCGACCATCAGACAGATCAGCAGATTAATCAAAAAGAGTTTTACGGGAATACCTTTGTGGAACAATTTTTTATGAAACCATACAGATAATAATTTATTCATTTACTTACTCCATTTTGCCGAAATCCGCTGTCAGCAGATTGTAATTGGGAACTAACAAGTTGAAACCTAAATTGAGCGATTCTTTTCAGAAAAACTGGCTGAAAGTCCGGTAATCGGAGATTTGTCCGTTTTATGGTTTTCACCCAATGGGTGAAAGCCCGGAAATCGCTGAGGCCCTGATATTACAGACTGTGAATCATATTCAGGCCAAAGAATCGCTCAATTTAGGTGAAATCCAGTTTACACTTTTCTGATTATAGCGGATTTAGGGGAGGCCCTTGCCCTTGCACTTAAACTTGCACTTATGTTCAGACCCGGACATTCATTAACGGCCGGAGTCTGAGCGCGGTGCGGCAAGTCTGAGTTTAAGTTTAAGTGCAAGTGCAAGTTTAAGAGGCCTCCCTAAATCCCTTATAATCAGACACTTTTATTTCTGCAACAAAGGCCGCAAAGTTTCTGTTTACCGGCACCTCCGCGCCTCTGCGAGAGGTGAGACTGCCTCAGCAAAAGTGCAAACTACTTTTTGGACTTCTGTGAAGGATGCCCAAAAAGCATTAAAACAGTTTTATTATAATGCCAAGTTTTGCTTTGAAGATCAAGAACTTTATCAGCCTTCCGGTCTTGACTTGTTGCGTTACGGATATTATTTATAAATCATTCAGCAGGTTTGACCGAATTCCATGCAAAGCCGATCCGTCTGGCATTTATTAGGACAATATTTTCCCTGATTTGAGGTAAAAGGACAATGAACAAAGTTATAAAAATTCCATACGACCAACTTGGCCCGGAAATATTGCAGGGGCTTATTGAAGAGTTTGTCACCCGGGAGGGAACCGAATACGGACATACTCAGGTACCGTTGGAGCAGAAAATAGAACAGGTTAAAAGCCAACTGAAACTTGGCAAAGCCGTTATCACTTATGATGAAGATACCCGGTCCTGCAATATTGTGCCGAAAGATAAATTATCATAACAGATTTTCCACACAAACTACAGGGATTCACATAAGAAATTTCGGCATCCTTCATTTGCCAGTTGACACTTCTGAAAGAACAGCGGCACGCGGACAAACGCGGATGAGTCTGTTCCTCAGAAAAAGTGTGAACTGTTTTTGAAGTAATATGAAAGATGCCGAAATTTCCCATGAAAAAAATTTTTCACCCCTGATGATGGAAATGTAAAGGATTTTCGGATCAGCAATCCTTTACCATGAAAATTACATTCTGATTATAACGGATTTAGAGGCTGCACTTGCACTTAAACTTACTCCCAGACCCGGACACTCATTAACGGAGCATGTTCAGGCCGGAGTCTGAAAACGTGGCGCAGGTTTAAGCGCGGGTAGCAGGTTCAGGTGCAAGTGCACGGCCTCCCTAAATCCGTTATAATCAGAATCTGTGTACAGGACAAAAATCTTCGGATGCCTGAAAACCGGCACACTGTCATTCCGGGCGGAAATGCCGGAAATCGGCAGGATTTCCGGCATTTCCGACCCGGAATCCACTTTTTGTCCTGTATTCACCCCGGTGATGAAAATGGTAAAGGATTTTTCGGATCAGCCGGATGCAATCCTTATGTGATGTGAAATGCAAGTTCAGATCGGGATAAAGGACGACGGCATCGGCAGTCTGTGTGGACGGTTCTTTGACCGTCTCGGACGCGGGAAACTCTACTCTGTGTGAACCCCGCAAACCGGGTATTTTTCTCCCCCCAAATACCACATTCACCCCATTGACGCACCCCTCTGATTTATGGAATAAACAGACAATCAGGATAAACTGAGTTTCCGAAATAATTAAGGTCAGAAAGGGGAAAACAAAATGAAAAGATTCAGGTCAAAAAATACTTTCATCCGAATACTGTGGTTCATGACGGTTGTATTGCTCATGCTCCCCATGAATGCAGTCTCCTCGGTTTCCAAAGTTTCGATTGTGATTGAACACGATCCTCCCGACTACTTTGTCCCTGATCACAGAATGATAATCAAGGCAAAGGTCAGAGACAAAACTGAGATTAACCAGGTCCGATGTTATTTCCGTGCTGACAAACAGGAAAATTATGTGTTTGTTCCCATGGAATGGATGGATGAAGAGCTTTACAAAGGTATTCTTCCCGCGCCGAACAAAGAGAGTCAGGCACTCGAGTATCTCTTTGTGGCAGTAAACAGGCATGGACAGGCGGAAAAAACCCGGGTATTTGAAATCAGCAAAAGGGAGGAAAAGAAAGTCCCTGTCTGGCAGGTGACTTCCAAAGGGAGCATACAGGTGGGCACGGATCTGTCTCAGATTCCTGAAATGAGCGGATTTTCGGATTCCATTATTGTGGATATTGTTAGGCCTTCGGCCGGATTTGATATTGTTACCGGAAGGAATTACACAGTTCCGGAGTCTGAGACAGAAGGTTTGAACGGTGCTGAGATGATAATACATGACGCGGATACAATTCCAATGACAGAAGAATTATCACCAACAGTTATCGCCAGCATAGCAGGAGGGGTGGCTGTTGTCGGCGGCCTCGTTGCTGTTGTTGTTGCTGCCGGCGGAGATGATGATGAAGAAATGAATATCAGGCCTTCCAATGCCCAGTTGTCTTATACGGGAGGGCAGGAGTTATCTGTCTCAGGCGGAGAAGCCCCCTACAACTGGACCAGCAGCAACCCCTCTGTCGGAAATGTCTTTCCCGGCGCGAGCACTGATACTGCAATATTCAACGCATTCGGAAGCGGCTCTACAAAAGTTATGGTGGCAGACACTCGTGGAGACACTGCTTCCGTAACCATTGATGTGGCAGATAATGTGGATATTATCTTTATCCGGGATTGATGTGATGTTCAAATTTCATTGACATTTTAGGACCGTTAAAACAAAACCTGCTTTATGAGTTGGCATCCGCCAGCCTGTCATTCCGGCCATCACCCAACCTGCCATTCCGGCCACCACCCAACCTGCCATTCCGGCCACCACCCAACCTGCCATTCCGGCCGGCCACCGCCCAACCTGCCACCACCCAACCTGTCATTCCGGGCAGTATTGAAAAAATGGGACATTTTTTCAATACTGACCCGGAATCCACTGTCATATCATCCTGACATTCCGTTCCAACATTCCAGCCTCCGCCTGTCATCACCCAACCTGTCATTCCGGCCACCGCCCAACCTGTCATTCCGGCCGCCCCAACCTGTCATTCCGGGCAGAATTGAAAAAATGGGACATTTTTTCAATACTGACCCGGAATCCACTGTCATATCATCCTGACATTCCGTTCCGAGATTCCAGCCTCCGCCAAGCTGTCATTCCGGCCACCACCCAACCTGTCATTCCGGGCAGAATTGAAAAAATGGGACATTTTTTCAATACTGACCCGGAATCCACTGTCATATCAACCTGACATTCCGTTCCAACATTCCAGCCTCCGCCTGTCATCACCCAACCTGTCATTCCGGCCGCCGCCCGCCCAGCCTGTCATTCCGGACAGAATTGAAAAAATAGGACATTTTTTCAATACTGACTTGGAATCCGGTCCATTATCCCAGTCTGATGGGAAATCAAAATCAAAAATCAAAAACGAGCTCTTGCAAATATCAGGTTTTTATGGCAGATTATATAAATTGGTATTTGGCAAATTTGAAACTTAACCTGAAACCAGACGCATGAACCTCCGGATTTCAGAAACGGATGCAAGCGCCGATGTCTGGCGTCATTCACGTTGTTTCTGAAGACCAGGGGATAATAATCGCGTCTGGTGATAAGATCACCCGATTGAAAGGAGGACAGAAAATGAAAAGAAAGAAATTGCCTTTAACCCCTTTGCCAGTCATCTGCCTCGCCATGTTTCTGTTTGTGGGAATGGCCAGTTCAGCAGGGGGAGAATCCGAAACTTTTAAAGAAATCACCGCGCCGGAGGTCAAAAACATGCTTGAAAAGGAAAATGCGCTGGTGGTTCATGTGCTGACCGAATTGGAATATGATGCCCAACACATATCCGGTTCCATCAACATCCCTGTCGTCAAAATGAAAACAACGGAAAAACTGCCGAAAGATAAAAAAAAGCCGCTGATTTTTTATTGTATGGGCAAAAGATGACCTTATACCAAAAGAGCCGCAAGGATTGCGGTTGAAAGAGGTTATACGAATGTTTTCGCCTTTATCGGGGGGATCCCGGAATGGAGACATTTCAATTATCCGATGGCCATTAATAAGGAATGGCAGAAGATCAAGGTGAAAAAGCTGAGACCTGAAAAATTTATCCGGTTTATGGAAAAAGAAGATGTTTATATCCTGGATGTGCGGCCTCTGAATTTTAAGAGGGATAGAACCTTTATAAAAGGTTCGAGGCTTTGTCCTCTGGTCTATCTTATTGACCGATATA